>JAPPFU010000035.1 GCA_028875085.1 Chloroflexota bacterium | reverse complement strand
CGGAGCCGTGGATGGCCTCGAACATCGCGTACTGGCTGCCCACGTTGGCCGCGCCCGCCGTGCCGACGCCGCCCTGAATCTGCGCCGCCTCGTCCGTGAGGATGTCGCCGTACAGGTTCGGCATCGCCAGCACCTGGAAGTCGCTGCGCCGCGCGGTGTCGATGAGCTTGGCGGTCATAATGTCGATGTACCAGCCGTCCCACGTGATGCCGGGGTAGTCCGCCGCTACCTCCCGCGCCACGTCGAGGAACTTGCCGTCCGTCTTCTTCACCACGTTCGCCTTGGTTACGATGGTCACCTGGTCTTTGCCGGTCTTCTTGGCGTGCTCGAAGGCGGCGCGGATGATGCGGCGCGACCCCTGCGTCGTGATGACGCGGAAGTCGATGGCCAGGTCGTCGGTTACGTTCACGCCCTGGCTGCCGACGGCGTACATGTCCTCCGTGTTCTCGCGGAAGAACGTCCAGTCGATCTTCTCGGCGGGGATGCGGACGGGGCGGACGTTGGCGAACAGGTCGAGCGCCTTGCGCATCGCCACGTTCGCGCTCTCGATATTCGGGTAGCCATCGCCCTGCTCGGGCGTGTGCGTCGGCCCCTTGAGCGTAACGTGGCACTCCTTGATGGCCGCCAGCACGTCGTCCGGAATCGCCTGGAGCTTAGCCGCGCGGTTCTCGATGGTCAGCCCCTCGATGGGGCGGAACTCCACCTTGCCCGATGTCACCTGGTCGGCGAGCAGGCTCTCCAGCAGCCGCTGCGCCTCCGCCGTGATGGCGGGGCCGATGCCGTCGCCGCCCAGCGTGCCGATGATGATGGGCGACACTGCCGCGTAGTCCACCGGCGGCGGCTCCTGCTTCAGCCGCTCCACGCGCTCCAACTGCTGCTCCAGGACGACCGCGAACTGCTCCTGCGCGGCGCCGATGGCCTCGTTGTTCTCACTCAATGGACATCTCCTTCCGCCTCCGCGTGCGGCCTAGCGATAGCCCCCGCTGGCTCGCGGCGCGCCCGCTCCCCGAACGGACGCCCCTGCGCAAGCCGCGCCAAGGCGCCGCGATTATAGAAGCGGCGCGCCTGCCTCGGCAATGAAAGGCTCGGAGAAGCAAGGGGCGACCCTCGCCGGCCCACCCCCGTCTACTCCGCGTGCGGGTTGCGCGGGTCCTCCTCGAACGCCACCACGTCCTCGTTCGACACGTAGCGCAACTCCCACTGCTCGTAGGGCATGTCCGCCGCGAGACGCTCCGCCTCCGCGGCGTTCGCCGCCTCCACCATCACCTCGTACCGCACGTCGTGCCCTACTCGGAACCGCACCTGTTTGCCTCCTCGCGCTTGACGATAGCACGCCTATGGTAGCCTCGCCTCACTCCACGCGGGAGGGACGCGCGCTATGCCGGACGCAACCATCAACGGCCACAAGCACTACTGGGAGGACAAGGGCAAGGGCGCGTCTATCGTGATGCTCCACGGCGCAGCGGGCTCCGGGCACTACTTCGAGGGAGTCGCCTCGCAGTTGGCCGACGCGGGCTTCCGCGTCATCGTGCCCGACATGCGCGGTATGGGCCGCAGCGAGCACGTCGACGACCTGCCGCCGTCGGCATGGGTGGACGACCTGCTGGGTCTGCTCGACCACCTGGCCATCGACAAGGCCGTCGTCCACGGCGTGAGCCTCGGTTCCCGCGTGGCGCTGCGCTTCGCCCTCGACCATCCGAGCCGCACGCTGGGCGTGGTGTTGGACGCCTTCATCATCGCCAACGACCCCGCAGGCAACGCCCAACTCAACCAGGGCTTCAACCCCGACACGATGCCGGAGGAGCGCAAGGAGGCGGCCAAGCGCCAGCACGGCGACGATTGGGCTACGGTGCTCGCCAACTACTTCCGCATCCGCAACAAGCCCGACCTCCAACAGCACTTCAACCTGCGCCCGCTCGCCGCGCAGTGCCAGGTTCCCGCGCTCATCATCCGCGGCGACAACGTCCCCGACCCCGTTCACCCGCTCGACCACGCCATCGAGGGCCACAAGACCATCCCCAACTCGCAGCTCACCATCTACCCCAACGGCGCGAGCACGCTCACTACCGCCAACCCCGACGTGTTCGTCCACCTCGTGAAGCGCTTCGCGGCGGAGTTGGCGGGGAACCCCGCCTAGCGCCCCGCGTTGCGGAGGCGAGAAAAGGCCATTGCGCAGCGCCCGACTTCGCGGGGGCGACGAGGGAGGGTAGGACGGGTGGGGAGGCGCGGCGCGGCTACAGCGGGATGTTGCCGTGCTTCTTGGGCGGCAGCGTGTCGCGCTTGTTCTGGAGCATGTCCAACGCGCGAATCAGCTTGCGGCGCGTCTCCGCCGGGTCGATCACGTCGTCCACGTAACCGCGCTCCGCCGCCTGATAGGGCGTGGCGAACATGTCGCGGTACTGCTCGACCAACTCGTCGCGCGTCGACTCGGGGTTCTCCGAATCGGCGATGCGCTTGCGGTGGATGACATTCACCGCCGCGTCCGGCCCCATCACCGCGATCTCCGCCGTCGGCCATGCGAGGTTCAGATCGCTGCGCAGATGCTTGGAGCCCATGACAATGTAGGCGCCGCCGTAGGCCTTGCGCGTAACCACCGTCACCTTCGGCACCGTCGCCTCTGCGTAGGCGTAGAGCAGCTTCGCCCCCTGGCGGATGATGCCCCGGTGCTCCTGGTCCTGCCCCGGCATGTAACCCGGCACGTCCGCAAACGTGATGATGGGGATGTTGAAGGCGTCGCAGAAGCGGACGAAGCGCGCCGCCTTGACTGAGGCGTGGATGTCGATGACGCCCGCCAGGTAGGCCGGCTGCTGTGCCACGACGCCGACGCTGCGCCCGTCGAGCCGCCCGAACCCCACGATGATGTTCGGCGCGAACGCCGCTTGCACGTTCAGAAACTCCCCGCCGTCCACCACCCGCTCGATGACCTCCATCATGTTGTACGGACGCGATGGATCGTCCGGGACGACCTCTCGCAGAACGGCGTCCGTCCGGTCGGGATCGTCCTCCTGGTCGCCCATCGGCGGGTCGTCCAGGTTGTTCTGCGGCAGGAAGGAGAGCAGGTGCCGGATGGTCTCCATGCACTCCTCCTCCGACTCCAAGACGAAGTGCGCCACGCCCGACTTGGAGGCATGGCTATCCGCGCCCCCCAACTCCTCGTGCGTCACGTCCTCCGCCGTCACCGCCTTCACCACGTCCGGCCCGGTGATGAACATCTGCGAGATGCCGCGCACCATCAGTGTGAAGTCGGTGATGGCCGGCGAGTAGACCGCCCCGCCCGCCGACGGCCCCAACACCGCCGATATCTGCGGAATCACGCCCGAGGCGATGGTGTTGCGCATGAATATCTCGCCGTAGCCCGCCAGCGACACCACGCCCTCCTGGATG
>JAPPFU010000084.1 GCA_028875085.1 Chloroflexota bacterium | reverse complement strand
AGCAGGTCGGCAACAACTGGGTGCGCTGCCTCGCCCTCGGCCCCACCGAGGGCGTTACGCGCGGCATGAGCGTCCGCGACACAGGGCGCCCCATCGCCGTCCCCGTCGGCGAGCCGAGCCTCGGGCGCATCTTCAACGTCGTGGGAGAGCCGCTCGACGACCTCGGCCCCGTGGACGCCAAGGAACTGTGGCCCATCCACCGCGAGGCGCCGTCCTTCGAGGAGCAGAGCGTAACCGTCGAGATTCTCGAGACCGGCGTCAAGGCCATCGACCTCATCTGCCCCTTCACCAAGGGCGGCAAGGTCGGGGCGTTCGGCGGCGCGGGCGTCGGCAAGACGGTCATCATCCAGGAGCTCATCCGCAACATCGCCAACGTCCACCAGGGCTACTCGGTCTTCGCGGGCGTCGGAGAGCGCTCCCGCGAGGGCAACGACCTGTGGATCGAGATGAAGGAGTCGGGCGTGCTCGCCAGCACCGCGCTGGTGTTCGGCCAGATGAACGAGCCGCCCGGCGTCCGCCTCCGCGTCGGCATGACCGGCCTGACGATGGCGGAGTACTTCCGCGACACGATGAACCAGGACGTGCTGTTGTTCATCGACAACATCTACCGCTACACCCTCGCCGGCATGGAGGTCTCCGCGCTGCTGGGGCGCATGCCCTCCGCCGTTGGCTATCAGCCCACGCTCAGCACGGAGATGGGCGACCTCGAAGAGCGCATCACCTCCACCACCAAAGGCTCCATAACCTCCTTCCAGGCCATCTACGTTCCCGCCGACGACTACACCGACCCCGGCGTGGCCACCACCTTCGGCCACCTCGACGCGGTCATCGCCTTGGAGCGCTCCATCGCCGAGCAGGGCCTCTACCCCGCCGTCGACCCGCTCACCTCCTCCTCCCGCGCCCTCGACCCCAACGTCGTCGGCACCGACCACTACCAGGCGGCGCGCGGCGTCCAGGCCGTCCTCCAGCGCTACAGCGACCTCCAAGACATCATCGCCATCCTCGGCGTTGAGGAGCTCTCCGAGGAGGACAAGGTAACCGTCGCCCGCGCCCGCAAGATTCAGCGCTTCCTGTCGCAGCCCTTCTACGTCGCCGAGCAGTTCACCGGACGCGAGGGGCGCTACGTGCCCATCACCGAGACGGTGCGCGGTTTCAACGAAATCCTCAACGGCCAACACGACGGCATCGCCGAGCAGGACTTCTACATGGCCGGAACCATCGACGAGGTGGTGGAGCGCGCCGGTGAGCGGGCGGGCGCAAGCGCGTAGCCATGGCCCCGATGCGCCTCGAGATCCTCACCGCCGAGCGCTCGCTCTTCGAGGGCGACGTGGACGCCGTAACCGCCCCCGGCGTCGAGGGCGAACTGGGCATCCTGCCCCACCACGCCGCGCTGATGACCGCGCTCGCGCCCGGCGAACTCCGCTACCGCTCCGGCGCCGAGGAGACCCAACTCGCCGTAACCGGCGGCTTCATGGAGGTAACCGCGAGCCGCGTCGTCGTTCTCGCCGACGCTGCCGAGCGCGTCGAGGAGATCGACGAGGCCCGCGCCGAGGAGGCGATGCGCCGAGCACAAGAGCGCATCGCCGAGCGCACGGAGGACGTAGACCTCGACCAGGCGCTCCAATCGCTGCGCCGCGCCCGCGTCCGCCTCGACGTAGCCCGCCGTCGCCGTCGCCGAGGCCCCGGCGCCCCCGAACGCGAAGGCCAGGGATAGCAGGGCGCCCGGCCCTCTATCCCAGCAGTTGCCACGCGCCTCCGGCGGCCAGCCCGGCGCCCACTAGCGCCACGAACCATCCGAAGTTGACGCGCCCCGCGAGCGCAAGCAGCGCGCGTATCGACGCGAACCCTGCCGCCGCAGCCGTTAGCGCTCCGACCGCGCCCTCCGCGCTCATCAGCAGTCCCGAGTCGACGCCCACGAACAGCGCCGCGCCCACGCTCGCGGGGATGCTCATCAGGAAGGACAGGCGAAGGGCGGCTTGCCGCTCCATCCGCCTGGTCAGCAGCGCCGCGAGCGTCAGTCCCGACCTGCTGAGGCCGGGCAGCGCCGCCGCGCCCTGCGCCAAGCCCGCCAGCACCGCGTCCGCCAACCCCGCTTGCTCTTCCCTGCGCACGCTGCCGGAGGGACGGCGCAGTTGGAGCAGCCCGCTCGCCATCATCAGCGCCCCGACGGCCAGAGAGACCACTGCGCCGCTTCCCGCGTCGGGCAGCGCATCGCCCACCAGCAGGAGCAACGGCAGCGCGACGGCGGCGCTGACGAGAGTGGCGGCGACGAGGAAGCGGAGTCGTTGGGAGCGCGGCGGCCCACCGGGGAGCGCCTCCGCCACCAGTTGCGCTACGTCGCCGCGGAAGGCCGCCGCCGCTGCGATTCCTGTGCCCAGATGCAACCACAGCGCTAGGGCGAGCGCCTCGTGCGGGTCGCGCCCCAGCAGGTAGGCGCCCGCGAGCGTAACCGCCCCTTGCGAGCTCACGGGCAACCACTCGAACACGCCTTGGAGCAGGCCAAGCAGCGCTGCCGTCAACATACGCGGATGGTAGCCCCCCGCACCCCGAGCGCGCAGCGTGCACCCACGCCGTCTGCGCTACAATCCTCGCAGCCTACGGAGGTTCAGGCACGCATGGCTATCTGGGACGACCTGCTGTCGGACGAAGACCGCGCCCGCTACGAGTACTACCTCGAGCAGAACCCGCGCATCCTGGGCAAGCGCCCCGTGCTGGTGGTGATCGACGTAACCAAGGGGTTCGTCCAGCGCGGGCCGACGCTCGAGCGCATGCGCGAGGTCATTAACAACTGCGGCGACGACGGCTGGGCGGCGGTCGCCCCGATGCAGTCGCTGGTCGCCCAGGCGCGCGAACTCGGCGTGCCGGTCATCTTCACGCGGGGGATGCCCAGCGGCCTGCGCGGCGGCGGATGGGCCAACCGCTCCCGCGCCGCAGGCGACGCCGAGATGATGGATTCCGGCGAGTTGGCCGCCCGCGCCGAACGCTACGAACTCATCGACGAACTCGAGCCGCTGCCCGGCGAGCCGGTGCTCGCCAAGCGCTCCGCAAGCGCCTTCTTCCAGACGCCGCTGCTTGAGTACCTGAACGAGTTGGACGCTGACACTCTCGTCTGCGTCGGCGGGACGACCAGCGGGTGCCTGCGCGCCACCGTTGTCGACGCCGCCTCCTCCAGCTACTACGTCGCTGTCGTGCAAGAGGGCTGCTTCGACCGCTTCGAGGTCAGCCACAAGACCAGCCTCATGGACATGAACGCCAAGTACGCCAAGGTGATCAGCCTGGCGGAGGCGTCGCGCTACCTGCGCGAGGACGCGCAGCCCATCCGCGCCCCCCACCCCCCGACGGCCGCCCCAGGCAGACCCGGGGCGGCCCTAACAAAACCCAACCCCCCCCGGGGGGGCGGGGCGGCCCG
>JAPPFU010000275.1 GCA_028875085.1 Chloroflexota bacterium | reverse complement strand
GCCGTGGACCTGCCGCGCGTCGTCCGCCGGCATCCGCGCGGGCATCCCGCCGCCCGCGAACGCCGCGATCAGGTCGCCCTTCAGCGGCACGCCCGCCGCCTTGACTGCTTGTGCGGCGGTGAGCGCGACGGTTGCGAACCCCTTGGGGTTGAAGGAGCACAGGCCGATAACGTCGCCGTTCTCCGCAACGTAGGCGTCCGTCTTCATCTCGTCGGTCAGCTGCGGCGCCGCCCAGGGCGCGTCGAAGGCGGGGTCGCCGTCGAGGTGCGCGTCGATGGGGGCGTACACCATCAGCGAGGGGCCCTCTCCGGAGCCGCGGACGAAGCCGTAGGCGTTGCCGGAGTTCTCGTCCACGGGCTGGTAGGCGGCCTCGAGGCCCGCGCCGGCCATCAACTGCGCGAGGCGCTCGCTGATGGCGCGCTCGTAGCCCGTGGGGCTGGGGATGCGCGTCAGGTCGAGGTCGATCTCGCGGATGCGCTCCTCGTCGATCTGCGCCCACGCGCGCTCGAGCCACTCGCGCTGCTCTGCCGACAGCGGCGCGGCCTTCACCGCAACGTCCAACGGCGCGTCCACGCTTACGGTAGCCATATCGTTCCTCCCTGTTTGCGCCTGCGCCGCTACGCTTGCGGTTCGTCGCCGGAGCCGCCGGCGATGGACGGCAGTTCCTCGAGGGCGAAGGCGGCGCGGCGCTCGGCTTCGGCGGTTTGCCAATCCGAACCTTCGCCGCGTGCGTTGCGGTTCACGTGGTCGATGATGGCCAGGTTGAACTCGTCGGGGCGGTAGAGGCGGCTGGGCGGGTTCGCGCCGTAGCGCTTCCAGTAGCGCCACTGCGCCGCCACCGGCTTGCGGTCCTGGTTGTTGAAGCGGATCTTGCGCATAGGCCGCCCCCACAGGTAGTACCAGGCCTGCGTGTAGAGCCACGAGAGCGGGTTGCGCGGGAAGTGGCAGGTGAGTTGGAAGTAGGTGTAATGGTCAGGGTCTTCCGCCACGTACCATTCGTACAGCATCCCCGCCTTGAAGGGGAAGTTGATGACGCGCAGGATGCCAGGGAGGCGGAATGCTCCGCCGCGCGCGTCCACGCCCTTCAGCGGCACCGTTCCGCCGCCGCGCGGCATCTTGCGCCACAGGCGCTTGGGCGGCCAGACGCCCAACCCCGGGTACTCCGCCTGCATGATGGGCTGGTGGCTGGAGTTGCGCTGGACGAGCCACACGGCGCCGTCGTAGGGGTCGCGCACGTAGTCCGGCTCGCGCGCGACAGCGTAGCCCTGAATCTGGGAGAAGAGCAAGCCGATGGCGTCGCGGTGGAGGGTCGGGAAGTGGCCCGCGTCCTGTGTGGCGTGGTTGCGCCAGTTGCCCTCGACGGTGCGGAAGCGGAACTTCACGAGCGTGTCGTCCTGGAGCACCAGGCCCGGCACGTCCTCCTCCAACGGCGCGGGGGCGCCGCGTCCAAACCACACCCAGACGACGCCCTTGCGCTCCTCCGTCGGGAAGGTGCGGAGGCGGAACTTGCCGACAGCAGGGCTGTCGGGGCCGTCGGTGAGCACGGCAACGCAGTTGCCCCGGTCGGCGAGGTCGAAGGTCATCCCGTGGAGGCGGCAAGTGATGGAGTCGGAGCCGGGGAATTCGTACTTGCCGTCGCTCAGCGTGTAGCCGCGATGGGGGCACTCGTCGAGGAAGGCGTAGGGCTTGCCGTTGCGCCGCACGATGGCAATCTCGTAGCCCAGCCGGGTGAAGCGGGACGGCCACCGCGTCTTCACGTCGCGCGAGCCGCACACCGGATACCAGTAGTTGCGCAGGCCCGCCGCCGAGCGCTCCCACACGCTTGCGCCTTGGCCGTTGACGGCATCGGGCTCCTCAAGCAGTTCGCGGTCGTCCGGTTCAATCGTCATGCTCCCTCTCCTTAGAAGTCAATGACGCTGCCGCGCTTGACGCGGTAGGCGACCAGCCACACGGCGGGGCCGACGGTCAGCCACAGGCCGAGCGTGGCTATGAGCGCCGTATCGTAGCCGATGGGGGTGATTCCCCCGCGCGCGGCCACGATGCCCCAGAACACCATGCAGCACCACGAGGCGAAGGCGTAGAAGCCGCCGAACAACAGGACGCGGAACAACACCGTCCCGATAACGTCCCACGCAATGACGTCCCATGCCGTTTGCGCTCTGCTCTGCATGCCGTCCTCCCATGCGCGCCGCGCGATTGTACAGGGTTAGGGTAGGGCAGGCGCGCGCGGTGTCAAGAGCACCCTGCTACGAACCGCCGCCGCGCTGTAATCGAAGCGAGAATCTCGCTTTCGCGGGAATGACGGAGAGGAAGGCGCCTGTTTATGCAAAGCTCCTTACGCGGTGTAGGCCGTCTTATCCTCCACGCCAGCGCGGGCGAAGGCGGAGCGCCGCTCGTAGCACTTGTTGCAGGCGCCGCAGTGTTGCCCACCGCGAGGCGCGTTGCAGGTGAGGGTGAGGTGCAGCGGGAAGTCCGCCGAGCGAACGATGAGTTCGTGCTTACGCATCTCGCGGTAGGGCGTAACCACCTCGATGGGGTGGCTCATCGCCGTCGTGAGCAACCGCGCGTAGTCGGCGAAGAACTCCGACGTCGCGTCAGGGAAGGGGTTGCCGCCGAGCGTGCCCATAGCGACGCGCCGGACGCCGTTGACGGCGCACCAGACGCCCGCTGCCGCCAGCAGCAGCACGTTGCGCCCGGGCAGATACACCTTCTCGTCAGGGTCGGTCGCGGCGGGCACGCCCTCGCCCGTAACGCTCCAGTGCCGCCCGTACATCGCCTCGACCGGCAGCGGAATCGTGGTTACGGGATGCAGGTTTGGCGAGGCGACCGCGCCAACGAACCGATCCAACGCCGCGCGCTCCGCCTCCTCCCACGCCAGGCCCTGGCGCACGTAGAGGGGGAAAACCTCGTGCGAGCGCGTAAGGTCGGCGAGGAGCGCGCAGCTGTCGAGGCCGCCGCTTGCGAGCACGGCGATGGCGTTCTCGCGCGTCATAGCGGCGCGGCGCCCCGCGAGCCGGGCGGGGTTGGGGCTAGGTGGGCGGGCATAGGGGGCGTTGGGGTTAGCGGGCTGCGCTGTTGCCCGCGACGTGCAGGCCGGAGTCCACGTGGATGAGTTCGCCGGTAATCGTTTCGCTTTTCAGCAGCGTTACGACGACTTCCGCGATATCGTCGGCGGACGATTCGCGGGCTAAGGGCACATCTCGCGCGAGCCGCGCCTCCCACGCATCCGGCGCGATGTCGGGCGGGCGCATCGTCGGCCCTGGCAGGACAGCGTTGACCAGGATGCCCGACGGCGCAAGTTCGACGGCGAAGGCGCGCGTCATAAAGTGGACGGCGGCCTTGGCCGTCAGATAGGGCAGGTAGTCGCGGTAGGGCGTCTGCGCGGCCGCCCAGTCGCCGAACTGGACGA
>JAPPFU010000018.1 GCA_028875085.1 Chloroflexota bacterium | reverse complement strand
TGCACCTGTCGCGCGCGCTGGGCCGAAGCTTCGCGCCCGGCGACGAGATTATCGCCGGAAGTCTCGAGAACCCCGCCGCGCTCGTTCCCCTGATGCTCATCGCCGAGCGCAAGGGGCTGACGCTCCGCTGGGCCGACATGGGCAACGGCGAGAAGGACTCCGCCGAGGCGGTCGCCGCGCAGATAACGCCCCGGACGCGCATGGCGCTCATCTCCGACACCTGCTTCGCCACCGGCGCCCGCGTCGACCTGCGCGCCATCGCCGATGTCGTCCACGACGCCGGCGCGCTCCTCATCGCCGACGGCATCCAGACCGCGGGCGCGTCGCCCATCGACGTTGAGGCGCTCGGCGTGGACGGCTATGCCCTCGCCCGCCACAAGTTCCTGTGCGGCCCCGACGGTGCGGGCGCGCTGTACGTGAACCGTGCCGTCTTCGACCGCGTCCTGCCCACCTACGCCGGCGTCTTCACCGACGCGGAGCACGGCATGAGCGGCGCCCTTGCGCTGATGCCCACGGCGCAGCGCTACGAGGTGAGCACCAGGCCCATCCCCGTGATTATGGGCGGGACGGCGGCGCTGCGATGGCTGGCCGACGAGGTGGGCTGGCCGTTCGTCTTCGAGCGTATGACCGCGCTCTACGACCGCCTCTGGCGCGACCTCGGCGCGATTCCGGGCGTGCGCGTCCTGTCGCCGAGCGGCGGCAGCGGCCTGCTCACCATCGCCGTCGAGGGGATGGCGCCCGCCGACGTTGTCGCCGGACTGCGCGAGCGCAATATCTTCACACGCACCATCGTCGTTACCGAGCCGCAGGGCGTGCGCCTCTCCATCGGCGCGTGGAACCGCGAGTCTGACCTGGACGCCATCGCCGAGGCGGTCGAAGCCCTCGCGCAGGAGGGGCGCGGCTAATCCGGCGGCGGCGGTTGGCTGACCCGGCGCGTCTACTCCGCCAGCAGGAAGGGCAGCACGACGGCGGTATAGGCATCCGGCCGCTCGTAGGGCGCCCAGTGGCCCGTGCGGTTCAGCACCACCAGGTCGGCCTGTGGCATGTAGCCCATCAGCATCAGCGCCTGCTCCACCGTAACCATCCGGTCGAAGCGCCCGTGGACGATGCGCACCGGGACTTGGATCTGGTGCAGCAGGCCCAGGTTGCTGTGCGACACGCTGACCGACCTGTTCTGCGCCTCCTGGTGGGCGGGCGCGCCGTTCCACGTGTCGTGCACGTAGTCCACCAGCGCGGGGTCGGTCGCCATCTCCTCGTCGTGCAGGTGCGCCCGCAAGTAGCGCACGAACTGCTCCCGCGTCGGGTTCGCGTAGGTCTCGCGCGTCGAGCGGCTCCCCTCCGACGGGAAGTTGGCGATGATGTACGGGTCGCCGCCGGTGGAGGCGTGGGAGCCGCCCAGCACGATGCGGCTCACGCGCTCCGGCGCCTCGATGGCTTGGACGAGGCAGGTGGTGCCGCCCATCGAGTTGCCGACGTACATGGCGCGTTCGATGCCGAGGTGGTCCATCAGCGCCCGCGCCGCGCGCGATTGCACCGAGTGGCCGGGTTCGTTGTAGACCTCCGGCCCGCTCTTGCCGTAGTTCACCATGTCCATCAGCACGCAGCGGAAGTAGCGCGAGAACTCGCCCACCACCTTGTGCCACGTCAGCCACGCCGTGCTCCCCGGCCCGTAGGTGTGCAGAAAGATGACCGGCGCGCCCTCTCCCACGTCGTGGTAGTGGATCGTCATCCCCTTGCTGTCTTGGAAGGTGTGCCCCGTCCCTTCCTCTGTCAGCCCGTTGGACGCTACGAACGCCATCTCTCTTCCTCCCCCGGCTGCTTGCGCGCGGCCCGGCGCGGCCATCCTACTCCACCCGGCCGGCCACCGCGCGAAAGCGCTCCTGCCTATCCCCTCCCCGGATACAATCGCGCGCCATGGACGACTCCCATCTGCAAGCAGGCAAACTCCCCCAACACTTGCTGGCCGAGTTGCTCGGCGAACTCCACGCCGCCGACCCGCGCGTCGTCCTCGGCCCCAAGATCGGCGAGGACGCGGCGCTCATCGACATGGGCGACCGCTACCTCGTCGCCAAGACCGACCCCGTAACCTTCGCCGCCGACAATCTGGGCGAATACCTCGTCCAGGTGAACGCGAACGATATCGCGGTGATGGGCGCGACGCCGCGCTGGCTGATGGTTACGCTCTTGCTCCCGGAGGGGTCTCGTCCGGAGGCGGCGCGCGCCGTCTTCGACCAACTCCGCCGCGCCTGCGCTGCCCTCGGCGTCTCCTTGATTGGTGGGCACACGGAGATTACCCCGGGCACTCCTCGGCCCATCGCCGTCGGCGCGATGCTCGGCGAAGTGACCAAGGAGGATGCGGTGCTTACATCGGGGGCGCAGCCCGGCGACGCCGTCGTCCTCACCAAGGGCTACGCTATCGAGGGGACGGCCATCCTGGCGCGCGAATCGGCGGACGCGCTGCGCGCCGCAGGCCTCGACGACGCCGTAATCGAGCGGGCGGCGCGGTTACTGTTCGAGCCTGGCATCAGCGTCGTCAGAGACGCCGCCGCCGCCCGCGCCGCCGCCAACGTCCACGCCATGCACGACCCTACCGAGGGCGGCCTGGCCACCGCCTTGCGCGAGATGTGCGAGGCGGCGCAAGTGGGCGCCGTGGTGGACGGCGCCGCCCTGCCCCTGCTGCCCGAGTGCGAGGCCGTCTGCGCCGCCCTGGGCCTCGACTCGCTCGGCCTCATCGCCTCCGGCGCGCTGCTGGCCGCTGTCGCGCCCGGCGAGGCCGTGGCCCTCGTGGCCGCGCTGGGGCGCGAGAGTATCCCCGCGCGCGTCATCGGCCGCCTCACCGACCGCGCCGAGGGCATGCGCCTGCGCACGCCGGAGGGCGAGCGCGACCTGCCTGCGTTCGACCGCGACGAACTCGCGCGCTTCCTCTCGCCGTAATCCGTAGTCCGCGTCCGCGTGCGCTACCATAGGCGCGGCAACGCCATCGGAGGTTTCCTATGCGCCAACGCCCGTTCGGCAACCTCGGCTCGGTCAGCGCGCTCACGCTGGGCGGGGGCGGCCTCGGCCAACTCTGGGGTGCCACTACCCGCGAGGAGTGCGTCGCCGTCGTCCGCGAGGCGGTCGAGGCGGGCATCGACCTGCTTGACCTGGCGCCAACCTACGGCGACGGGGAGGCGGAGGCGGTGGTCGGCGCGGCCTTCGGCGGGCGGTTGCCGGACGGCGTGCGCGTCATCACCAAATGCCGCGTCGGGAACGCGCCGCTCGACCGCGTCTACGGCCTGCTCTCCGACAGCCTCGACGCGAGCCTGGCGCGCATGCGCCTCGACCACGTGGACGTGATGTTCCTGCACAACGCGGTAACGTTGGCGGAAGAGGGCGGCGATCGCCTCACGAGCGCGTCCGCCGTCGCGGAGGCTGTCGCGCCCGCATTCGAGCGCCTCATCG
>JAPPFU010000208.1 GCA_028875085.1 Chloroflexota bacterium | reverse complement strand
GTGTCGGACGAGGAGATCATCGACGCGTTCAAGCGGTTGGCGCGGACGGAGGGGATATTCTGCGAGCCCGCGTCGGCGGCGTCGGTCGCGGGCCTCATCAAGACCGCCAGGGAGGGCGCGGACCTGAGCGGAGCGACGGCGGTGTGCGTGTTGACGGGCACAGGCCTCAAAGACCCCGCCTTCGCCATCAGCATGGCGGACGTGGAGGCCGAGCGCTCGGAAGCCGAGCTGGAGGCGGTGGCGTCGCTGTTGCGCCTGCCGCAGAAAGAGACGGGAGCGTAGCGTATGGAGCGCCGCCGTGACTTGTAGCGCCGTATCACCCCCGTTCGCCGCAGTGGAGCGGGTTTGGGCGGCGCTGGCTCGGGAGCAAGCGGAGGCGTCGGCGTTCCTGACGCCGCAGTGGCACGCGGCGTGGTGGGAGCGGTTCGGCGGCGGCCTCGACCTGCGGTTGCTGGTAGTGGGCGACGAAGCGTCGCCGTTGGGCATCGCCCCGATGTGCTACGCGGACGGGACGCTCTCCTTCGTGGGCGGAACCGACCTGGTGGACTACCACGACTTCGTGTTCGGCGCGTCCGACCCCGCCCGGTTCTTCGCCGAGGCGGCGCGATGCATCGACGCGGAGGAGTGGCGGACGCTGGAACTGACGTCGATCCGCGAGACTTCGCCGACGCTGGCGCTCCTGCCCGACTTGCTGCACGAGCGGGGCTACCACGTGAGCGTGGAGCGGGAGGACACGGCGCCGGGGCTGGCGCTGCCCTCGTCGTGGGACGATTACCTGGCGGGTCTGACGAAGAAGGACCGGCACGAACTGCGCCGCAAGCTGCGCCGCCTCGAGCGCGCGGGCGGCTACCGCCTCGCGCTGTCGGAGCCTAGGGATTTGGCGGCGGACATGGGGGCGCTCATCGACCTGATGCGGGAGAGCCACGAAGAGAAGCGCGGCTTCATGGAGCCGGAGCGCGAGGCGTTCTTCCGCACTATGGCGCTCGAGATGAGCGAGGCGGGGATGCTGCGGCTGTTCTCGCTGGAGGTGGACGGGGAGACGGCCTCCGCCGCCGTATGCTTCGACTTCATGGGAAGGCGGCTGCTGTACAACAGTGGCTACCGGATGGCGATGCGCGAGTACAGCGCAGGGCTGCTGCTGAAGGCGCTGACCATCCACCACGCCATCGACGAGGGGTTGGCCTACTACGACTTCCTGCGCGGCGACGAGGCGTACAAGTACGACCTGGGCGCGGCGGACGTGCTGCTCTACCGCGTGCGGGCGGAGCGGTAGGCGGATGGAGTTCGACGTGAACGGCGGCTTCCCGCTGCGGCGGTTGGCGGTCGTGTCGCTGCACGGCTGCCCGCTGGTAACGCCGGGCGCGCGCTCCGCCGGGGGAATGAGCGTCTACCTGCGGCAGGTCGCGTGGCGCCTCGCGCGGCAGGGCGTGTGCGTGGACATCTTCACCCGATCGCATCAGGCGGGCGGGCCGGAGCTGCCGGAGGCGGGGGAGCGCGTCCGCGTTATCCACCTGCCCGGCGGTGCGGCGGAGTTGGACAAGGAGGAGGTCGTTCCTTACCTGCCCGACCTCTACGCGGGGATGCGCTCCTTCGCGCTGGCCCATGGCTTGGGCTACGACCTCGTGCACAGCCACTACTGGCTGTCGGGCTGGGCGGGAGAGCGGCTGGCGCGCGACCTGGGCGTGCCGCACGTCGCCACGTTCCACACGCTGGCGCTGGTGAAGGAGAGCGCCTACGAGGAGCGCGAATCGGAGGAGCGCAAGCAGGCGGAGGCGGCTATGGCCTCCGCCGACCGCGTGGTGGTCTTCACCGAAGAGGAGCGCGGCCACATGGAGCGCCTCTACGGCATCCATCCCGAGCGGGTGAGCGTCGCGCCGAGTGGGGTGGATCTCGACCGATTCCGCCCCGGCGGCAAGGCGGCGGCAAGGCGGCGCACGGGCCTCGACCCTGACACGAAGACGATTCTGTACGTCGGGCGGCTCGAGCCGTTCAAGGGGCCGGATGTGCTGGTGCGCGCGCTAGCGGCCATCCCGAAGGCAGCGCTGGTCGTGGCGGGCGGCGGCCCGGTGGACGAGGGTGCGTGGTGGCTGCGGCGCGTCGCCGAGGAGGCGGGCGTAAGCGAACGGGTGGTGTGGCGCGACGCGATGCCGCAGGAGCGGCTGCCGGACTACTACGTGGCCGCCGACCTGCTCGCCGTGCCCTCGCGCCACGAGTCGTTCGGCCACGCGGCGTTGGAGGCGATGGCCTGCGGCACGCCCGTCGTGGCGGCCGACGCGGGCGGGCTGCGCGAGGTAGTGGCGAACGGGGTTACGGGGCGCTTGGTAGCGGGGCACGACCCGGCCGACTATGCGGCGGCGCTGACGGAACTGCTGCGCGACGACGAGCGCCGGGCGCAGATGGGCGCCGAGGCGCCGGCGTGGGCGCGGCGGTTCGGGTGGGAGCGGGCGTGCGCCGACTTGCGGGCGGCCTACGGACAGGCGTTGGCGCGGTGGGGGCAGCGCGCGGTCGTGCAGCCCTGTGTTGGGTGAGAAAGTGGGCCTGAGCCCCTACATAACGGCGGCGCTCATCGCCATGGGCGTGTACGGCGTGGCGGCCATCTTCCTGCGGCTGGCGCTGCGCACCTATCCCCCCGAGTCGACCATCGTGCTCGTGAACGTCTTTCTGGTCGCGCTGGGGATGGTGTGGGCGCTCACGCGAGGCGTCAACGTAGTGGCGAACGTGGGTTGGAATATGCCGACGCTCTACGTGGGGATGGCGGGGCTGCTGGTCAGCGTGGCCATCATCGCCTTCTACATGGCGCTGTCGCGGGGGCCGGTGTCTGTGGTGGTGCCCATCTTCGCGATGAACTTCGCGGTGGCCGCCACGCTGGGCTTTCTACTGCTCCGCGAGCCGGTGACGGCGGCGCGCTTGGCGGGCGTGGCGTTGGGCGCGGTCTCGCTCTACCTGCTCACGCGGTAAGCGCAAGCCTGTACCAGACCGACCGCCACGCGGTCTCGAACCCCAGCGCGCGGTAGAGGCTGACGGCGGGCGTATTCGCCTCGTCCACCGTGATGGTGATGGGCCGCGCATCCGCCTCCGTGAGGAGTTCGAGCGCCGCCGCCGTCGCCGCCCAGCCCACGCCGCGCCCCTGCACTTCGGGGCGAACGCCCACCATCCCCACCACTCCGGGTTCGCCTCTGCCGCGCCGCTGTGCCCAGCAGTAGCCCAGCATGCGCCCCCCCTCCTCCACGACGATGATGTCGTCGGGGTGGTCGAGCGGCAGTTCGTAGATGCGGTAGTCCAGTTGCTCCGGCGTGTTGGGGCAGTAGCCCCATGAGCCGGTGAAGGCGACGTTCTGCACCTCCGTAAGTTCGGGCACATCCTCGCGTCGCAGCGGCCTGACGACGCGCCCCGGCGCATCGCGGCGCGGCGGCGGGTCGAGGCGCTCGATGCGCAGGTGCAGGTGGCGG
>JAPPFU010000005.1 GCA_028875085.1 Chloroflexota bacterium | reverse complement strand
AACGTCGGCCGCGTCTACCGCGAGCGTGTCTTCAACCTCCCCGTCGATGGCAGCCGCCAGACGCGAGGCGCCCCCGTCCAGGGCATCATCAACATCAACCGCGACGAGCGGGTCACCGCCATCGTCGCCATCCGCGAGCCCAACGCCGACAGGTACATCGTCATGGCCACGCGCAGGGGCGAGGTCAAGCGCATGCACCTCAGCCAGTTCGCCAACATCCGCGCCAACGGCCTCGCCGCGATGGACCTCGAAAAGGGCGACGCCCTCCTCACCGCCCGCCTCGCCGACCCCGATATGAGCGTCATCATGGTCAGTCGCGGCGGCAAGGGCGCCCAGTTCTCCCTCGACAGCGTCCGCGTCCGCCAGACCCGCAGCGCCGGCGGCGTGCGCGGCATGAAGCTCGTCGGCGACGACGAGGTCATCGGCATGGACGTTGCCCATCCCGAAGACCAACTCCTGCTGCTCAGCGAGAAGGGCTACGGCAAGCGCACCGGCGTCGCCCTCTTCCGCACCACCGAGCGCGGCGCCCAAGGCGTCATCGCCCTCAACATCAACGAAAAGACCGGCCCCATGGCCGCCGCCGTCGTCATCTCCCAAGGCGTCGAGGAGGTCATGGTCGGCTCCGCCAAGGCTATGGTCTACCGCACCCGCATCAAGGAGATCCGCTCCCTCGGCCGCGCGACGCAAGGCGTCAAAGTGATGACCAAGCTCCATGACGACGACCAGGTCATCTCCATCAGCGCCTTCAAGACCGGGGAGTTCGAGGACGACGACACCGAGTTGCCCGTGCTCGACGCCCCCAAGGTCGAGCGCCGCAAGAACGGCCACCACAAGCCCAAGCGCTCGCCTGCCCGCGCCGAACAGCCCGCCTCCAAGGATGAGCCCGACCCCCTCGACGAACCGGAGCCGCCGCCAGCTTCGGGCGGCCAGCCGCAGTTCGCGCTGGACATGGACGCGGACGCCGACGAGGACGACTAACCCGCGCGATCCCCATCGCCTCTCCGGTAGGGACAGGTTTCAAACCTGTCCCTACGACGCAACGCGCACGGCAGGCGCCGGGTGCGGGGGGCAGCGCCTGCTACCATAGCCCCTCCCCACGAGACTGCCTTGACCGACGCCCCTTCGCACCCCGCCGCCGGCCGCCCCCGGGTCTTCTACGGATGGTGGATCGTCGCGGCGAGCGTGCTGACCAACGCGATTCTGACCGGCTCCGTCTTCGTTGGCTTCAGCGCCTTCATCATCCCCATCGAGCAGACTTTCGGGTGGGGGCGCTCGGTCATATCCGCCGCCTTCTCGCTGCGCCAACTGGAATCGGGGCTAGCCGCGCCATTCCTCGGCTTCCTGGTCGATCGTTTCGGCGCGCGCGTCTTCATCATCGGCGGCGCGGTGGTGACGGGGCTCGGCCTCATCGCCCTCGGCCTGCTCTCCACCAACATCTTCACCTTCTACCTCTTCTTCATCATCGTCGCCGTCGGCACGTCGGGCGTGAGCCACTCCGTAACGTGGCCCATCGTCATCGCGCGCTGGTTCCGGCGCAATCGGGGCAAGGCTATCGGCATCGCTGTCATCGGCCCGACCATCGGCGGCCCGCTGGTCATCCTGAACCAGGCGGTCGAAGACCAATTCGGCTGGCGCACAGTGGTTGCGGCCTACGGCGTCGCCGTGATCGTGCTCGTCTCGCTGCTGGGCCTGGTGGCGCGGGAGCGCCCGGAGCCGTACGGCCTGCTCCCCGACGGCGACCCCGCGCCGGAGGCGGGCGGAGAGGCGGAGAGGGCTGCGCGGGCCGAGCAAGAGCGCGGGCTACGCTTCGCCGAGGTTGTGCGCCTGCCCGCCTTCTGGCTGCTCACGCTGTACCTAGGCGGGATGTTTGTCGGTTCCTCAGGCCTGCTCACCCACGAGTTGCCCTACTTCGAGCAGGACAAGGGCTTCTCCACGCTTGCGGCCTCGGTAATGGTGGCGCTCACCTTCGGCGTCAGCGCCATCGGGCGCATCGGCGGCGGCTCGCTGCTCGACCGCGTGGACTACCGCGTCGTGATGGCGGGCGCGGCGCTCGCGATGGCCGCCTCCTTCGCGTACCTGCAGGTGGTGGAGATCGACTCGTGGCCGATGGCGCTGCCCTTCGTCGTGCTGTTCGGCGTCGCCTTCGGCTCCAACATCCCGATGCGGGCGACGCTGCCGAGCCTGCTGTTCGGCAACCGCTCGCTCGGCGCGCTGGTGGGCGTCATCAACGGAGCAACGGTGATGGCGGGCTTAGCCGGCCCGCTGATGCTGGGCGTGGTCTTCGACCTGCAAGGCTCGTACTCGTTGGGGTTGTGGGTGATGGCCGCGCTGTCGCTGGCGCTTGCGGCGCCCGCCTTCTTTATGCGGCCGCGGGCGGAGATGGAGCGCGCGCGGGGCTAGGCCGCCGCGGCCTGGAGGCCCGCCTTGGCCTGTCCGGCGACGGCGGCGAAGGCGCCCGGCTCCGCGTAGGCCAGGTCGGCAAGCATCTTGCGGTCGATGGCCACGTTGGCCAGGCGCAGGCCGTGCATCAGGCGGCTGTAGGAGAGGCCGTGCTCGCGGGAGGCGGCGTTGATGCGCACCACCCACAGGCGGCGCAGGTCGCCCTTGCGCTCGTGCCGGTGCCGCTTGGCGTACGTCAGCGCGTGGAGCATCGACTCGTGCGCGCGGCGGTAGAGGGCGTGATTGGAGCCGCGGCGCCCCTTGGCCTGGCTGAGCACCTTCTTGTGCCGGCGGTGGGCGGTTACGCCCCGTTTCACGCGTGCCAACGGACCACCTCGTCGTGTCTAGCTGCTGACGCCGGGGAGCAGCGCGCGCACCCGGCGCTTCTGGGAGGGGCTGATGGATTGGGTGTCCTTGTAGAGGCGGCGGACGGCGCGCGGCTTCTTGCGTCGCAAGTGGCTGCTGCCCCGCTTCATCCGCACCAGCTTCCCCGACCCGGTGGCGCGGAAGCGCCGCGCCGCGCCCTTATGCGTCTTGATTTTCGGCATCTCCGCCTTCCGCTACCGCCACCGCGCCGCCCTGCGGCTTCGCGGCCTTCGCGCTCTTGACCGGGGCCAAGATGATGCTCATCATCCGGCCCTCCATCTCCGGCGCCTGCTCCACCTTGCTCTCGTCCCTCAACGACTCCGCCACTTTCCGCAACAGGTTGACGGCCAGTTCGGGGTGGACGATCTCCCTTCCCCGGAAGAGCACCGTCACCTTCACCTTTGCCCCGCCTTCCAGCAGGCGGCGGGCGAGCCGCTCCTTTGCCTCTATGTCGTGCTGTCCGATGCGCGGGCGCATCCGCACCTGGTGCAGGCGGTTCGCCTTGCTGGAGCGCCGCATCTCGCGCTCCTTGGTGGTCTGCAGGTAGCGGAACTTCCCGTAGTCCAGCAGCCTGCACACCGGCGGCGACGAGTTGGGCGCCACTTCCACCAGGTCGAGCTCCCGCTCGCGCGCCAAGGCAAGCGCGTCTCGCGTGGGCATCACGCCCAGCTGCTCGC
>JAPPFU010000114.1:3269-3518 GCA_028875085.1 Chloroflexota bacterium | reverse complement strand
GTCGAGATCGAGGCGGAGATAGAGATCGAGGCCTAGCCATGGAGCCGCGCGTCGTCGTCGACCACCCCTACCGCCTGGGCGAGAACCCGCTGTGGCACCCGCTGGAGCAGCGCCTCTACTGGACGGACATCACCGGCCAGGGCATCTACCGCCTCGGGGCGCCCCGCGCCGCGGGGGCGGGGGGTGGGGGGGGGCCCGGCGGGGGGGGGGCCCTTAAGGCGGGCGGGGGGGGGGGGCGGGTGATTGGGC
>JAPPFU010000114.1:0-3259 GCA_028875085.1 Chloroflexota bacterium | reverse complement strand
GGCATCTACCGCCTCGGCGCGCCCGGCGCGCCGGAGACGGTGTTCGAAGGAGAGACCGTCGGCGGCTTCACCTTTCAGGCGGACGGCTCGCTGCTCCTGTTCATGGCGCACGGCAAGATTGCCGTCCTGAGCGACGGGCGCCTCCACGCCGTCCACGAATCGCTGCCGGACGAGACAGAGGCGCGCTTCAACGACGTCATCGCCGACCCGGAGGGGCGCGTCTTCTGCGGCACGATGCCCTTCGAGCGTGGCCCGCGCGGCGCGCTCTACCGCCTTGACCTCGACGGCTCCATCGTTAAGCTCGTCGAGGGCATCACCATTTCCAACGGCCTGGGCTTCACACCCGCCCTTGACGGCCTCTACTACGTCGATACGCCCACGCAGCGCATCGACCTCTTCGACTACGACCGCGCCACCGGCGCCATCGCCAACCGCCGCGTCTTCGCCGACACCACGGACGACGACGGCGACCCCGACGGGATGACGGTGGACGCCGACGGCTACGTATGGTGCGCGCGGTGGAACGGGTGGTCGTGCATCCGCTACGGCGCCGACGGCAGGCCAACCCAGCGCATCGACTTCCCCGCGCGCAAGGTCTCCAGCGTCGCCTTCGGCGGCCCCGGCTACGCCACAATGTACCTCACCACCGCGGGCCGCCCGACGGACGCGGAAGAGGACAACGGCGCGGCGGGCGGGCGCGTCTTCGCGTTGGAGGCGGGCGTGAAGGGGCGCCCCGAGTTCCTCTCGCGCATCCTGCTCTAATCCTCCGTAGGGAGAGCCGCCGCATGAAATTGGGAGCCGTCTTTCCGCAGACCGAGATTGGGAACGACCCGGGCGCCGTCAAGGCGTTCGCCCAGGCCGCCGAATCGCTCGGCTACGACTACATCCTCGCCTACGACCACGTGCTCGGCGCCGACACCGCCAACCGCCCCGACTGGCGCGGCGGCTACCGCCTCGAACATGCCTTCCACGAACCCTTCGTCCTCTTCTCCTACCTAGCGGGCGTAACCGAACGCATCCAACTCGCCACCGGTGTCATCATCCTGCCGCAGCGCCAGACGGCACTGATCGCCAAGCAGGCGGCGGCGCTCGACGTGCTCAGCGGCGGGCGCCTTAGGCTCGGCGTCGGCATCGGCTGGAACGCCGTCGAGTACGAGGCGCTGGGCCAGGAGTTCCATACGCGGGGCCGCCGCTACGAAGAGCAGGTCGAGGTGCTGCGCCTGCTCTGGACGCAAGAGTCGGTCGCGTTCCTAGGCCGCTGGCACTCCATCCCCGCTGCGGGCATCAATCCGCTGCCCGTCCAGCGCCCCATCCCGATATGGATGGGCGGCGCGAGCGGCATGGGCAACGACGACCGCGTCCTCCGCCGCATCGCCCGCCTCGCCGACGGCTGGATCCTGAACCAGCGTGCGGAGGGCACGGCGCGTGAGGACGTCGCCCGCTTCCGCGAGGCGGTGCGTGAGCAAGGTCGCGACCCGGCGAGCGTGGGCATCGACGGGCGCGTGCCCCTCGAGAGCGCCGGCGCCATCGACCACGCCGCCCGCTCCCTCGAGACGTGGATTGACCTCGGCGCCGACTACGCCGCCCTCAACACGATGAACGCAAACCTCCCCACCCCTGACGCGCACATAGACGCCCTGCGCCGCTTCAAAGAGGCAGTGGGGTAGGGGGCGCTCCCCTCACTCCCGCTCGTCGTCCTGCTCCGGCATCAACACGAACTCGGGGTACGCCTCGATGCGTAGCTCCGCGCTGTCTTGGCCGAGGCGCTCCACGTTCGCGTCCACCCGCAGGCCCATGCTCAGCGCAAGCACGCGCCAGACCGCGTAGGACACTGCGAACACGAACGCGCCGATGGCGACGACGCCCAGCAGCTGCACGCCGAAGTTGCCGCCCGCCACGATGCTCACCGCCAGCGTGCCCCATATGCCTGCGAACAGGTGGGCGGGCACCGCGCCGACCACGTCGTCCAGCTTCGCCTTCTCCATCAGCTTGATGCCGACGGTGCAGATGAGGCCGCCGATGGCGCCGATGATGATCGCCCAATAGTGGTCGACGAAGTCCGGCCCCGCCGTGATGGACACCAACCCGGCGATGGCGCCGTTCAGCGTCGCGAACAGGTCCATCCGCCCCAACAGCGGGCGCGAGATGAGCATGGCGGCCACTACACCCGCGCCCGCCGCCAGGTTCGTGTTCACCAGCACGTGGCTCATGGCCGTAACGTCGAGCGCGCTGCCCAGCGCCAGCTGCGAGCCTCCGTTGAAGCCGAACCACCCGAACCACAGGATGAAGACGCCGAGCGTAACCAGCACGACGTTGGAGGGCGGCGTGGGCCGCACCGTGCCGTCGCGCCGGAACTTGCCGAGGCGCGGGCCCAGAATCATGATGCCCGCCAGCGCCGCCCAGCCGCCCACGCTGTGGACGATGTTGGAGCCTGCGAAGTCCTGAAAGCCCATCTTGTCCAGCCAGCCGCCGCCCCACGTCCACGCGCCCACGATGGGGTAGATGAACGCGGCCAGCAGCAGCGTGAACAGGAAGAACGACCACATCTTCACCCGCTCCGCGATGGCGCCGGAGACGATGGACGCGGTCGTCGCCACGAACACCATCTGGAAGAACCAGTCGGACATCGTAGAGTACCCCGCCTCGACCACCGCGCTCACCGCGCCGCTGTCGCCGCCGATGAGCGCCTTCTCAGCCTCGCCCGGCCCGTACAGGAAGCGAAACGCGCCGATGACGCCGCCCGTGCTCACGTCCACGTACATCAGGTTGTAGCCGATGATGAAGAAGGCGAGCCCGGCGATGGAGTACAGCCCGATGTTCTTCATGCAGATCATCGAGGCGTTCTTGGTGCGGACGGAGCCCGCCTCCAGCATCGTGAACCCCGCGCACATCCACATCACCAGCGCGCCCCACACCAAAAAGGAGAAGGTGTTGAGCACGTACTGCGTCTCGCCGTCCACCGCCGCGCGAGCGGGGGAGAACAGCGGCCCGGCGTAGAAGCCCACGACCGCCAGCACGGAGGCGACGATGAGGAAGATGCGGAGACGGCGGGGCAGGATGCGCGTAACGGCGGTCATAGCTCCACTCCCACGAGGGTTCGCCTGATTCTAACCACATGCTGCCTAGCGATGCTATGGTCGCCACGCCCCTCTTCCGTCGTTTCCCCGAAAAGAGACCTTTGCGTAATCCTCGGCCTCTTCACGCGGGGTGCGCCGAGGGGCGGCAGCCCCTCGGCTGGGGGCGTGGGGGTTTACCCCAC
>JAPPFU010000147.1 GCA_028875085.1 Chloroflexota bacterium | reverse complement strand
ACCCCCCCGGGGGGGGGCCGGGGGGGGGGCCGCCCCGCGGGGGGGGGGGCGGGGGGGCACCCCCCACAAACGATTTTTATCTCTTGGGGGGCGGGCGAAATCCCCCGTAGGGGCGTCCCTTGTGGGCGCCAGCCTCCGTTCGGCCTGAGCGAACTCAAAAGGGCGCGCTACAATACGCAGCGCCTCCTGCCCCCATTCCCAACGTGAACAACCTCCCCCTCCTCAGAGCCTCCGCCCTGCTCATCGCGGCGCTGGCGTGCCTGTCGTTGGCGCCAGGCGTTGTCGCGCCCCAAGCCGGCGCCGTCACCGGCCTCTACCGCAACGAGACGTTCGGCCTTTCCATCATCCTGCCGGACGGCTGGACGGGCGAGGAGCAAGAGGATTCGCGTCCGCTGCTCCAGGTTCGCGGCGCAATCCCCGGCGGCGAAGCGGTTGCGGACGTGTGGGCGCTGCCCCGCGATGGTGAGGCGTCCGCGCAGACCTGGCTAGGCGTGCAGACCGCCGACTATGGCGAGACGCTCGCGTCCAACTCCTACGTCGTGGAGGGGGCGGATTCGGCCTACCAGGCGCTTATCGCGCGGGAGGACGCGGCTGGCAGAGAGTTCACGGAGTTGTGGACGTCGGCGGTGCGCGGCTCGCAGGTCTTCCTCGTGCGCACGACGACGCTCGCGAACCTGTGGACGGGCGCGGCGGACACCGCCGGCGCCTTCGCCGCCTCCCTGCGTCTTTTTGAGCCGATGCCCTTCGGCGCCGCCCGCTCCGATTCGCTCTTCCAGTACTGGGGCGAGATCGTGACCATCGACCCGGCGCTGACCCAGAGCAGCCCCGCCGACATCGTCGGCGCCGTCTTCAGCGGCCTCGTGCGCCTCGGCGCAGACCTTGAGATCGTCCCCGACCTAGCCGCGACTTGGGAGCGCTCGCCGGACGGCCTCACGTACACCTTCGCCATCGACGCGAATGCCCGCTTCCACGACGGACGCGCCGTTACCGCCGCCGACTTCAAGTATTCGTGGGAGCGCGCCCTCCGCCCGGACACCGGCTCCCCCACCGCTATGACCTACCTGGGCGACATCGTGGGCGCGCGCGAGATGTCGGCGGGCGCGGCGGACAGCGTGAGCGGCGTCGAGGCCGTGGATTCGCGCACGCTCCGCGTTACCATCGACGCGCCGCGCTCCTACTTCCTCTACAAACTCGCCTACCCCACCGCCTACGTCGTCGACCACGCCAACGTCGAGCGCGGCGGCGAGGCGTGGACGGACGCGCCCAACGGCACGGGGCCGTTCAAGCTCAAGCGGTGGCTCAAAGACGAGCTGCTCGTCTTGGAGCGCAACGACGCGTGGCACGGCGGAACGCCCGCGCTCGCGCACGCCGTCTACCGCATCTTCGCTGGCTACCCCATGCAGATGTACGAGCGGGGCGAGATCGACCTCACCGGCGTGGGCCGGTTCGACATCGACCGCGCCCGCGACCCCGCCAACGCCCTCAATACGCACCTGCGCGAGGGCGCTGCGCTCTGCACCTTCTACCTCGGCTTCAACGTAACCATCCCGCCCTTCGACGACCCCAAGGTGCGCCAGGCACTCGCCCTCGCCGCCGAAGTGGACAAGGAGATCGCGGTCTCGCGCCTAGGCCTGGACGAGCGCGCGGCGGGCATCCTGCCCCCTGGCATGCCAGGGCATAACGCGGCACTCGAGCCGTTCGCCTTCGACCCCGCCGCCGCCCGCCGCCTGCTGGCGGAATCGCGTTACGGCGGCGCGGAGAACATGCCCGTCATCACCTCCTACGCCTCCGGCGGCGCCATGCACTGGGCGTGGGAACATCACCTCGGCCTTGAAGTAGAGGCCGTGTCCATCTTCGAGTTCGGCGACCGCCTCGACCGCCTGGAGCGCAAAGAGCTCGGCGTCTTCCGAGGCGGCTGGTGCGCCGACTACCCCGACCCGCAGAACTTCCTCGACATCCTCTTCCGCACTGGCAGCGCACAGAACCACTTCGCCTACGCCAACCCCGAGGTGGACGCCCTCCTGGACGCCGCCGCCGTCCACCCCGGCCAGGCGCGCCGCCACGACCTCTACCGCCAGGCCGAGCGCCTCATCCTCGACGACTGGGTCGCCGTCCCGCTGTGGCATTCGCGCGACTTCGTGCTCGTGCGCCCCTACGTCAAGGGCTACGAACTCACGCCCATCGGCGTCGCCCAACTCCACAACGTCTCCATCGAGCGAGAAGCGGGCGAATGAGCGCAAAGCCCGCAATCATCGCCGCCCTCGCCGCGCTCTCCCTGGCGACCCTAGCCGCCTGCGCGCAGCCTGACGCGACGCCCACGCCCACCACAGCGCCTGCCCCCATCCCTACCCTCGCGCCCCCAACGCCGCCGCAGCCCACGCCCACCTCCGCATCGCCCCAACCAACTCCGCAGGGGCTGGTGTTCACCCGCAACCAGGCCGCGCCCAGCCTGCCCGGCTCCATCACCTTCAGCGCCGCTCTCACGTCCGAGACGCCCATCGAGACTTTGGACGTCGAGTTCGGGCGCGAGACCGTCTTCTCCTGCGCCTCCGCCTCCTACACCAGCGCGCGCACCGGCATCGAGCCAGGCCGCAACGTGGAGGCGGAGTGGACGTGGGATATGCGCCGCACCGGCTCCATCCCGCCCGGCTCCACCGTCTGGTGGCGCTGGCGCACGGTGGACGCCGAAGGCCGCGAGCGCCGCTCCGAGCGCCGCGAGTTGGAATACGAGGACGACCGCTTCCGGTGGCAAAGCCATACGGCGGGCAACATCACCTACTACTGGTACGCCGGGGGCGACGGCTTCGGGCGCAAACTCGCCGGCGCCGTCAACGCCAACCTCGGCAACCTCCAACTTGGCCGTGAACTGGTCAAGCCCATCAAGGCGTTCGTCTACGAGAGCGCCGCCGACGTGCAGGGCGCCATCCTCTTCGCGCAGCAGTGGGCGGGCGGCCTCGCCTTCGGCGCCGACAACGTGCTGCTCATCACCGTAGACCCCGCCGCCTTCGACCTCCACCTGCCCGGTGTAACCCACGAACTCGCCCACCTGCTCGTCGCCGAAGTCACCTTCAACTGCTTCGGCGACCTTCCCACCTGGGTTGACGAGGGACTTGCCGTCTACGCCGAAGGCGTCTTGCCGAACGCGCAGCGCCGCGCCCTGAACCAGGCCGTTGCCCAGGACGCCCTCATCAGCCTCCGCAGCCTCAACAGCTCCTTCCCCGCTGGCCATACCGGCGCCATCCTCTCCTACGCCCAGAGTTACAGCCTGATTGCCTACCTGCTCGACGCCTACGGCTGGAGCAAGATGCAGCAGTTGCTCGCTGTCTACGCCGAGGGCGCCGCCTACGAGGACGCCATCCGCCGCGTCTACGGCTTCGGCCTCGACGGCCTCGAGGCCGAGTGGCGCGCCTCCCTCGGCCTCGAGTAGCGTCCCGCCCCTCTCGTCATCCCCGCTCCCTTTCGTCATTCCCGCTCCTTCTTCCGTCATTCTCGTGAAAACGGGAATCTCGATTCCAGCGGGGAGTGGCGGGGGGGGGGCCGCCCCCCCGCGGGGGGGGGGG
>JAPPFU010000256.1 GCA_028875085.1 Chloroflexota bacterium | reverse complement strand
GTGCGCAACACGCTGGTGCTGGGAGGGAGCGCCGCCCTGCTGGCCGCCGTGTGGTTCTCGCTCGTCGCGTACGTGGTGGTCAGGACGCGCTTCCGCTTCCGCATGACGCTCGACTTCATCTCGTGGCTGCCGTGGGCGCTGCCTGGGGTGCTGCTCGGCCTGGGGATGCTGTGGATGGTGATATCCATCCCGGTGTTCCGCCCCCTGCACACGAGCACGTTCGTGCTGGTGATCGCGGTTACGCTGGGCACCATCACGGTCGGCGTGCAGATGTTCCGCACCACCTTCCTCCAGATAGGGGCGGACGTGGAGGAGGCGGCGCGGATATCGGGCGGGTCGTGGCTGTACGCCTACTGGCGGGTGCTGCTGCCCATCATGGCGCCGACCATCGTCGCCGTGGCGATGGTCACCTTCGTCAGCGCGGTGCGCGACATCAGCCGCATCGTCTTGCTTGCGGGCAGCGCCAACCGGCCGCTCTCGCTGCTGCAACTCGACCTGATTCGCGACGAAAGCCTGGAGGCCGCGGCGGTGGTTGGCGTTGTCATCACCATCCTCACCGTCGTCGTGGCCGTCATCGCACAGGTCGTTGCGCAGCGCATCACCATCCAAGACCGCTGACGGGCGCGCAGGGCGCCGCCGCTTCCCGCGCCGCCGCAATCGCGATATCATCTCCCTCTAACGCAGGAGGCATCTTCCATGACCGCACAGCAGACCGCCCCCGAGGCGATGGAGCGCCAATCCCTCGATCACTACTGGCTGCCGACCCAGGCGTGGAGCAACCTTGCAGAGGACGGCGTGCCCATCGCCGTCGAGGGCAAGGGCGTCAAGATTCGGGACGCCTACGGCAACTGGATGTTCGACGGCGCCGCCGGCCTCGTGCTGGTGAACGTCGGCCACGGGCGCACGGAGATTGCGGACGCCGTGCGTGACCAACTCGCCACGCTCCACTACGCCAGCACCTTCCACTTCGCCTCGCCCCAGGTCATTGCGTTGGCGGCCAAGGTGGCCTCGCTCACGCCGCCGGGCCTCGACCACGTCTACTTCACGAGCGGGGGCGCGGAGGCGGTCGAGACCGCGATGAAGGTCGCCTATCAATACCACGTCAACAACGGCGAGCCGCAGCGCGCCAAGTTCATCGCTCGCCAAGACTCTTACCACGGCATCTCGCGCGGCGCGCTGAGCGTTACCTCCTCCCAATACGGCGACCGCGACCGCTTCGCCCCCATCCTGCCCGACACGACGCGCATCGCGCCCCAGCCCCTCTACTACGCACCTGGCGGGATGAAGGAGAGCCCGGCCGAGTTCGCGCTGCGCTGCGCGCGCGCGGTCGAGGACATCATGCTGGCCGAAGGCCCCGACACCTTCGCCGCCGTCATCGCCGAGCCGATCTCCTTCTCCGGAGGCGTCGCCGTTCCGCCTGACGAGTACTGGCCAGAGCTGCGGCGCGTCTGCGACCGCCACGGTGTGCTGCTCATCGCCGACGAGGTGATCACCGGCTTCGGGCGCACGGGGCGCTGGTTCGGGATGGAGCATTGGCCGGAGGGCCGCCCCGACCTGATGACGGTGGCCAAGGGCATCACAAGCGGCTACTTCCCGGTGGGCGCTTGCATCGCCACCGACCGCGTGTTCGAGACGTTCAAGACGCCGGAGAACGCCTTCCGCCACGGTTTTACCTATGGCGGTCACCCGGCGGGCGGCGCGGCGGGACTGGTCAACATCGGCATCATGGAGCGCGAGGGCCTGATCGAGAACTCGGAGCGCATGGGCGCCTATCTGCTCGACGCGCTGCGCGCGCTGGCCGACCGCCACCCCATCGTGGCGGAGGCGCGCGGCCTCGGCCTGATGTGCGGAATGGAACTGGTGGCCGACCCCGACGACGGCACGCCGCTGGCGACCAACCCCGCGGCGGTTAAGTTGCTGAACGACACGCTGGCAGAGTTGGGCCTGTTCGCCCGCGTAACCGACCGCTTCTTCCTCACGCCGCCGCTCACCGTCACCAAGGACGATGTCGACCAGATCGTGGACATCGTAGACCGCGCGCTGTCGCGGGTTGAAGGTCACGTGGGCCTGGCCTAGCGGTGGGCTGCGCGGCCATCTTCGCCATCCCCGTCGCGGGCGGCGGCTTCTTCCTCAGCTCGTGGATGCTGATGATGTTCTGGGGCACCGTGGCGCCGCGACTCGATGTCCCCACGCTGGCCTACGGCGACGCGATGATTGTAACCATCGCGCTGTGGCTGGTGCTCGCGCCGCTCATCTTGGCGCTTCGCGGCGGCAGGCGGTCGAATCGGCAAGGGTAGGGGGCGGGAGCAGGCATGAAAACCTGCTCCCGGCGCGATGGGGGCGGCGGGCAGGCCGCGCTTGACGCTCTCCGGGCGCGCGTGAAACACTCACCGCCGCACTACCGCACGGAGAAAGAGGCTCTATGACCAGCATCTGGAACGAACTGATGGGCGCCGAGGTCAGGATTTACGACCAGGGCAAGCACGTAACGCGCGCCATCGAGGCGGGGGAGGGTGAGGCGCTCATCCTCATCCACGGCGTCGGCGGCCACGCCGAGGCCTACGCCCGCAACGTGGTGCGCCTCGCCGCCGAGGGCTTCCGCGTCCTATCCATCGACCTCCTGTGGCACGGCCTCTCCGGCAAGCCGGAGCCGTTCGACGACGAGAAGTACTGCCTGCAGTTCTCCGACCAGGTCGTGGACCTGCTCGACCAGATGGGCGTGGAGAAGGGCCACATCGAGGGTGAGTCTCTCGGCGGCTGGGTCGCGATGAGCACCGCGCTGCGCTACCCCGACCGGGTAGGCAAGATCATCCTCAACACCACCGCTGGGATCCGCTGGGAGCCGGGCGTGGTCCGGATCGATAACGTCGGCGGCTCCGACGCGCTCACGCAGCGCTCGCTCGCCGCGCTCGAAAGCCCGAGCAAAGAGACCATCCGCCGCCGCCTCGAGTGGCTGATGGCCGCGCCCGATCGCGTAACCGACGAATTGGTCGACCTGCGCTACGCGATCTACACGCGGCCCGACGTGAACGCGGCGCTGCGCAAGGTGATCGCCAACGGCCTCGGCATCGGCAAAGACCGCAACCAGTACCTGACCGAGGACGACCTGAAGACCATCTCCCACCCGACGCTGGTGTTCTGGAGCGACAAGAACCCCGGCTCCGGCCCGGACGTCGGCGAGCGCATCGCCAGCATCATCCCCGGCGCGGCCTACTACTGCATGCTCGACGCCGCCCACTGGCCGCAGTGGGAGCATCCCGAGGAGCACGACCGGATCATCGCCAACTTCCTGAAGGGGTAGGCGAGCGCCTAACGCGGGCGCCGGCGAGGCTCGCGCCAGGCTTGACAATCGGTGCTATGCTAGGGCGGCGCAGCCGCCGTAAGGCTGCGCCGCAACCGGAAGCAGGGAGAGGAGAGGGACGATATGACTACCAACCAGTACTGGTGGCCGAATCAGCTGAGCCTGCAGGCGCTGCGCCGGAACTCCCCTCAGTCGGATCCGATGGACAAGGACTTCGACTACGCCGAGGCGGTCAAGACGCTGGACGTCGAGGCGTTGAAGAAGGA
>JAPPFU010000045.1 GCA_028875085.1 Chloroflexota bacterium | reverse complement strand
GTTCCGAGCGACCCCATGTAGAACGCTACGAAGTGCGACGCCTCGAATGGCGCGCCCATCCGCGTCAGCACCGGCGCGAACGTGATAATCATGATGAAGTACATCGCCACCGGCGGCAGCGGCCCCGCCAGCACCGCCGCTACTATGATCATCAGCAGCAACGCAACCAGCGCGTAGCCCCCGCTCACGATCTCGATCAGGTCGTCGAGGCGGGTGCCTAGTCCGGTGAAGAACATCACGCGCGTAACCAGCGCCAGCAGCGCGAGCGTCAGGCTCACCGCGCTCGCCGATATCGCCGCCGTCTTGGCCGCGTCCACCAGCACGCCGAGGCGCGTCTCCACGCGCAGCGCTACGCCGAGGACGACGGTCGTAGCAAACGCATAGAACACCGCGGCCTGCAACGGCTGGTTGCTCGCCACCATCGCCACCAGCACGCTCACCGGCACGGCGCCCACCAGCGCCGAGCGCACCAGCAGCGACGGCGACGTGGGCGGCGGCGGCGCTCCCCGGCCGTCCGCCGCAAGCAGACCGTGCTTCCGCGCGTGGGCCATCAGGTGCAGGCCGATGGACAGATACCACAGCAGCGCCGGCAACAGCGTCATCACGATGATGAGCGCGAACGGCATATTCAGCAGGTTCGCCATGATGAACGCCACCGTGCCGAGCACCGGCGGCGTGATGGCAGCCCCGTTCGACGCCACCGCCTCCACCGCCGCCGCCATCTCCCCGCTGTATCCTGCCCGCCGCATCGCCGGTATCGTCACCGGCCCCGTTATCGCCACGTTCTGCGCGCCCGCGCCGGTGAACGACCCCGCGATGGCGCTGCTCAGCACCGCCCCCAGTGCCGCGCCGCCCGCCGTGCTCCGCGCCAGTTGACGGCTCACCCACGCTATCGCGGGCCCCGCCCCGAACGCGGTCAGCATCTGTCCCCAGAACAGCAGCAGCCAGATGAACTCCGCCGCCAGATTGAACGGATCGCCGAACAGCGCGCGGCTCATCCGTATCTCGAAGACGTAGGAGAAGTCGTTCTGCGGCCCCTCCAGCACCCCGGGCGCCAGGTGCGCGAAGAAGGCGTACACCCCGAAGACCGCGCCCAGCAGGGCGAACGCCGCCCCGAAGAAGCGGTAGACGTAGAAGATGACCAGCGCCGCCAGCGTCGACGTGAACACCCACAACGCGTAGTCGTCCGTTCGCGACGGGAACGCCCGCGCCCATACCTCGAGGAAGTAGTAGCTCGTCGCCAAGAAGCATGCCAGCGCCAGCCCGTGCAGCAGCCATCGCCCGATCCCGCGCTGCCGCTCCATAAACCCCAAGATGACGATGCAGCCCACCAGCGCCATGTGCGCCCGCGACGTGGAGACGTTCGGCGGGCGGAACTGGTCGAGCACCTGGACGACGAGGTTCGCCCCGATGGCGATCAGCAGCCCCACCTCCGCAAGCCGCGACAGCCGCCCGGCCAGGCCGTAGCGCGGCGAGCGCTCCGCCGAGCCCCAGGCGTCGAGCGGCCTATCGTCGTGGGAGGGTTGCGGCTCGGTCGATTTCATTCGCGCCGCAACCATTATCGCCTATGCGCTCCGCCCGCCACCGGGTAGAATCCGCCCCGCCAACGCTGCTTGCAGAAGGAGAGGGATATGGCCGACATATCGGAGGACAGGTTCGTCGAGGTGGGCGGGCGGCGCCTGCGCTACATCGAGGCGGGCGTGGGCGACCCCATCGTCTTCCAAGCCGGTCTCGGCTTCGACGCCTCCGCCGACCAGTTCGTCCCCGCGATGCGCATCCTCGGCGACCGCTACCGCGTCATCGCGTTCGACCGCTTCGGGTGGGGCTGGTCCGACCGCCCCGCCTCCGGCTACTCCTTCGAGGCGTGGACGGAGTCGACGGTCGGCTTCCTCGACGCCCTCGACATCGAGCGCGCCCACCTTGTCGGGCACACACTCGGCGGCTGGATCGCCGCGCTGGTCGCTCACGAGCGCCCCGAGCGCGTCGGCAAGCTCATCCTCGTCAACACCGCCGGCCTGAACCCGAGAGCGCCGACGTCGCCGCAGAACTACCAGCTGCCCGACCACGACGCGGCGCGCCGCTCGCTCCGGAACACGTTCGGGCCCGACTTCGAGGTTCCGGACGCGATGGTGGACGAGGAGATGGCGCGCATCGAGCGCCCCGGCATCGCCGAGGCGTACACCGCTGTCCTCGCCTACGTGAACGACCCTGCGATGCGCAAGGCGTTCTGGCTCCCCGACCGCCTGCCGCACGTGCAGACGCCCACCCTCGTCGTCTGGGGCGCCGACGACCACATCATCGGCCCAGAGCACGGCCAGCAGGCCGCCGACCTCCTCCCCAACGGCCGCCTCGTCCTCATCGACCAAGGCGAGCACATCCCCCTCGCCCGCAAGCCCGAGGAGTTCTGTCAAGTGGTGGCGGACTTCCTGGGGTAGGGCAGCCGTCATTCCCGCGCAAAGCCTGCCCCGTACTTGATACGGGGCGGGAATCTCGCTTCGATTCCTCTTCGACCGCCTCCGCCGTAGGGACAGGTTTCAAACCTGTCCCTACAACACGATGTGCAGGCGGGCGTGATAGCCGATATCAGCCCCCGGCGTGGTAGTCGACCACCTCTGCCGCCTCGACCGCCTGCGCCACGAGCGCGTCCACGTCGAGGGCGCGCTCCACCTCCCGCGCCTGCGCTACGCTAACCGCCGTCGAGGGTGAGCGCGGCACGAACAGCGAGCAGCAATCCTCATCGGGGAGGATGGATGTGTCGTATGTTCCGATGGCCTGCGCCTGCTCGATGATCTCCGCCTTGTCCATCCCGGCGAGCGGGCGCAGCACGGGCAGCGTTGCCGCGTCGCCGACGGCGGAGATATTGGCCAGCGTTTGCGAGCCGACCTGGCCGAGGCTCTCGCCCGTAACCAGCGCCTGCGCGCCCTCGCGGTGGGCGACCGCCTCCGCGATGCGCATCATGAACCGGCGATAGGCGACCACGCGAAGAGGGCCCGGCGTAGAGAGGATGATGGCGCGCTGCACGTCGGCGAAGGGCGTGAGGTAGAGGCGCGTGTCCAACTGGTAGGCGTTGAGGGCGGCGGCCAGTTCGCGCGCCTTCTCGCGCGAGCGCCCCTCCACGAGCGGGAAGGAATGGAAGTGGACGAGCGTTGCGCGGCAACCGCGCCGGATCATCCGCCACGCCGCCACGGGCGAATCGATGCCGCCGGACATCAGCACCGCCACGCGCCCGCCCGTGCCGACGGGCAGGCCGCCCGCGCCCTGCTCTTCGTCCGTCCATACGAACGCGCCGCTTGCGAATACGTCCACGCGGATGTTGAGGTCGGGGCGCGTGAGGTTGACCCGCGCCCCCGTCTCGTGCTCCACCAGCGCCCCCAGGCTGACGTTCATCTCGCGCGAGGTAAGGGAGAAGCGCTTGTCGGAGCGGTGCGCGCTGATGCGGAACGTGACGAAGCGCCGCGTCTTGGCGACCCGCGCGACCAGCGCGGCGATGTCGTCGTAGTCGAGGTCGGCGCGGTAGACGGGAGTGAACTTCACGGCGCCTGGCGTCTTGGCGAGCGCCTCCTGTAGCGCCGGCCAGTCCGCGCCCTCCTCCAGCGTCAGGCGCGCCACTAGGTGGTCGGC
>JAPPFU010000212.1 GCA_028875085.1 Chloroflexota bacterium | reverse complement strand
CCGCGCAGATCCGGGATGGTGCCGGTGCGGTGCGCCGCCGCGCCCCGCACGACCCGTTCGAGGAGCGCTAAGCCCCCCTCGTCCAGGCCGGTGTCCCGCTCGTCGAGCAGCAAGACGGCCGGGCGGTGCAGCAGCGTCCGCGCGATGCCCAAGCGCCGCTGCATCCCGTTGGACAGCGCGCTCACCCGCAGGTCGGCTTGGCGCGTCAGCCCCGCCTCCTCCAGCAACTCGGCGGCGCGCCCAGCCCCGTCCGCCACCCCGTAGAGGCGCGCATAGAAGGCGAGGTTCTCGCACGCGGTGAGATCGGCGTACAGCAGGTTGTGATGGCCGAGATAGCCGAGCGCGCCGCGCATCGCCCCCGCCTGCCGCCGCGCGTCGTACCCGGCGACGCTAACGGCGCCTCGGTCGGGGCGCGTCAGCCCCGCCAGCGCCCGCAGCAGCGTGCTCTTGCCCGCGCCGTTCGGCCCGAACAGCGCCACGGCGCAGCCCCATGGCGCGCTCACGCTCACGTCGCGCAGCGCGGCGGCGCGGCCGAACCACTTGGTCAGCGCTTGCGCTTCGATGGCGGGGGAATCGGTCACATGCTCGCGGCCCCGGCGGGCGGGGCTGATGATAGTCTAGCGCCATCGCCCCAAGGAGGCGCGCTATGGACATGATGCGCAAGGCGTTGAACCGCACCAGCCCCGCGCTCGCCAACCCCGCCCGCGACCCAACGCGGGTTCCTCCCCACCAGATCGTAACGGACAAGTTCCCGGTGATGACCGTCGCCGGGACACCCGACGTGCCGCTCGGCGAGTGGCGTTTGCGCCTGGTGGGTCTCGTGGAGCAAGAGGCGGAGTTGGACTGGGAGGCGCTGAGCGCGCTGCCGCAGCGCCACGAGACGCGCGACTTCCATTGCGTTACCCAGTGGAGCAAGTTCGACGTGGAATGGGGAGGCGTGCGCGCGTCGGACGTCTTCGCCGTCTGCTCGCCGAAGCCGGAGGCGACCCACGTGATGCTGCACTGCTACGACGGCTACACGACCAACGTCGACTTGGAGCGCCTGCGGGCGGACGACGTGCTGTTCGCCCACACGCTGGCCGGGGCGCCCCTCGACCGAGACCACGGTGGCCCGGTGCGTCTCGTCGTTCCCAGCGTCTACGGCTGGAAGAGCGCGAAATGGGTGGGCGCAGTGGAGTTCATGGCCGGCGACCGCCCGGGCTTCTGGGAGCAGCGCGGCTACCACATGCGCGGCGACTACTGGAAAGAGGAGCGCTTCGGCTCGCCCTTCTAGCGCCCTCCCGCTCGCCCTGATGCGCCTCGAAGCGCGAACGGCGAGGCGTATAATTGGCCAATGCTCACCAAGCGCATCATCCCCTGCCTCGACGTTGACGCAGGGCGCGTCGTCAAGGGCGTTTCGTTCGTCGACCTGCGCGACGCGGGCGACCCGGTCGAATTGGCCGCCTTCTACGATGGCGAGGGCGCCGACGAGCTGGTCTTCCTCGACATCACCGCATCGTCCGACGGGCGCGACACGATGGCGCACGTCGTCGAGCGCGTCTCCGAGCAGGTCTTCATTCCTCTCACCGTCGGCGGCGGCGTCCGCCGCGTGGCCGACGTGCGCCGCCTCCTCGAAGCGGGCGCGGACAAGGTGTCCATCAACACCGCCGCCGTGCTGGAGCCGCGCCTCATCGCCGAGGCGTCCGCCGCCTTCGGCAGCCAGTGCATCGTCCTCGCCATAGACGCGCGCTCCGTGCGGGACGGCGGCCCCAGCGCCGCGTCCGACCTGCTCGCGCCCAATCACCCAGGCCGCGCCGAACTCGCCCTCAACCCCGTCAGCCGCTGGGAGGTCTACGTCCACGGCGGGCGCACGCCTACCGGCGTCGACGCGGTGGCGTGGGCGCGCTACGGCGCCGGTCTCGGCGCGGGCGAGATGCTGCTCACCAGCATGGACGCCGACGGCCGCCTCGACGGCTTCGACCTCGACCTCACCAAGGCCGTCGCCCAGGCCGTGCCCGTCCCCGTCATCGCCTCCGGCGGCGCGGGCGGCAACGAGCACATGTACGAAGCCGTAACCGCGGGCCAAGCCGACGCCGCCCTCGCCGCCACCATCTACCACTACGGCAGCATCCGCGTCGCCGAGACCAAGCGCTACCTCGCCGACCGTGGCGTCCCCGTCCGCCTATGAGCATCGACGCCGTCGACCTCATCGCCTTCGACGTGTACGGCACCCTCGTGCGCAACGACTACGCCGCCTGGGACGAGACCATCGCGCAACTGGTGCGCGAGCACAGCCTCTCCGTCAAGCCGCACGCGCTCGGCTTGTCCGTTGAGCCGCGCATCCTCCACCGCGAGTGGAACGCGCGCGAATCGCAGTTCCGCCGCCAGCGCACGAATATGGACGACCCGGAGCGCAGCCCGCCCTTCCGCACCTACTTCGAGGCGTGGCGCGACGCCTTCGAGGACACCTTCGAGGCGCTCGGCCTCAGCGCCGATCCGGCGGCCTTCTCGCGGCGCTGCGTCGAGCGCATGGCGGAAATGCCTCCCTTCCCCGACGCCGCCCCCGCCCTCGAGGCACTCGCCCCTATCGCGCCTCTCGCCGTCCTCTCCAACGCCGACAACCCCTTCCTCGACGTGCTCGCCCGCTGCGGCTGGCGCTTTGATGCTGTGGTGTCGTCCGAGTCCGCCCGCGCCTACAAGCCCGACCCCCGCGCATTCGCTGCCCTCGTCCGCGCGACCGGGGTTGCGCCTGAGCGCATCCTCTACGTCGGCGATTCGCCCTACGACGACGCGCACGGCGCGAAACTCGCCGGTATGCGCGCCGTGCTCATCCGGCGCGAGCAGACCACAATGCGCACGCCGCCGCCCGACGGCGAGGCGCTGCTCGCCCCCGACGCGGTCGTGGAGTCGCTCACGGAACTCCCCGCCCTCCTCGCGGTCGCCCTCGAAAGGAGCGCGCGATGACCGACCCTACGCCTCCGCCCGTCCAACTTGACGAACGCGGCCTCGTCGCCGCCGTCTGCCAGGACGCCGCCAGCGGCCAGGTGCTGATGGCTGCCCACATGAACCGCGAGGCGCTCCGCCGCACCCTCGAGACGGGCGAGATGCACTTCTACTCGCGCAGCCGCGCCGAGCAGTGGCGTAAGGGTGACACGTCGGGCGCGGTGCTGCACGTCGAATCTGCCCGCATCGACTGCGACGGCGACGTGCTGCTATTCCGCGTCCACGCCGACGGCCCCGCCTGCCACACGGGCGAGACCTCCTGTTTCTTCACGCCCCTCGACGCCCTGCCGGAGTTCGCCGACACCCCCGCAGGCCCCGGCGTGCTGGACGAGGTGTTCCAGGTCATCCGCCAACGCCAGCGCGAGCGCCCCGGGGGTTCGTACACGGCGCGCCTCTTCGACCAGGGCACGACGCGCATCGCGCAGAAGGTCGCCGAGGAGGGCGCCGAGGTCGCTCTAGCCGCCGCCACCGGCGACCGCGAAGCCCTCGCCGGCGAGGTCGCCGACCTGCTCTACCACGCCCTTGTCCTCCTCGCCGACGCCGACCTCCGCCCCGACGAAGTCTGGGCCGAACTCCGCCGCCGCCGCGCCTAAGCCGCCTCAACTCCCCGCCGGGAGTGGCGCGGGGGGGGGGGGCCCGCGGGGGGGGGGGGGGGGGGG
>JAPPFU010000210.1 GCA_028875085.1 Chloroflexota bacterium | reverse complement strand
CTACGCCTTCCTCGGCCAGCTCGTGCCCACCTCTCTCCACCTGCGCACACCCGTCCTTTCCGCCAGCGATTGGGATCCCGATCTGACGATGGAGTCGAAGCGCGACGTGCTCTTCCAAGCCGCCATGGACGACTGGCAAGTCGCCCCCGTCGGCATGGACGGCTGGACGGCAGCCCGCAACGTCGTCGAGATAACCGAGCGCGACGCCGTCATCCCCGCTCCCGCCGTCGGCCTGCCCGCGCTCGACCCAATCCCCGTCGCCACCGGGTAGCGCGGGCGGCCCTGCTAGCCCAATGGGGCGCGGCCCGGTTGGCCCCCCCCCCGGGAGCCCCCCAACCCCCGGGGGGGGGGGGGGCGCCCGGCCCCCCCCGGGGGGGGGGGGGGGGGCCCCCCCCCCCGAGGGTCGCCCCCTACCCCTCCCTTCCCAGCCCGCGCAGCAGCGCCTGTTCCTCCGGCGTCAGGTTGGCGGCGGCGAGCAGATCGGGGCGGCGCTCGAGCGTGCGGCGCAGCGACTGCTCGCGGCGCCAGCGAGCGATAGCCGCGTGGTCGCCGGAGAGCAGCGCCTCGGGCACGGCGTAGCCCCGGAAGTCGGCAGGGCGCGTGTACTGCGGATGTTGGAGCAAGCCGGAGGTATGCGAATCGTCGCCGACGGCCTCCTCCCCGCGTCCGACGGCGCCGGGCAGCAGGCGCGTTACGGCGTCGATGACGAGCAGTGCGGGAATCTCCCCGCCGCTGAGCACGTAGTCGCCCACGCTTAACTCCATCGTCGCCAGATGCTGCGCCACGCGCTCGTCAACGCCCTCGTAGCGCCCGCACAACAGCGTCAGCGTCCGCTCTTGGGCCAGGCGTTCCGCGTGCGCCTGCGTGAACACCTGCCCCTGCGGGCTGAGCAGCACGATGGGCGAGCCGGGCGGCGGCGCGAGACTCTCCACCGCCGCGAAGAACGGCCCCGGCGCCATCACCATCCCCGGCCCGCCGCCGAAGGGCGCGTCGTCCACCGTGCGGCGCCTGTCCTCCGTGTGCTCGCGCAGGTCGCGCACCTCCACCTCCACCAGACCGGCGCGGCGCGCGCGGCCCACCACCCCCACCTCCAACGCAGGCCCGAACATCTCCGGGAAGATGGTGACGACGTTGATCTTCACGGCGGCTAATGGCCGCGGTCGCGGCCCGTGGCTTGTCCCAGCGCGTGAGACAGCACGGGCAGCAGCGCCTCCAGCCCCTCTTGCACCCCGCGCAGACTGCCTGGCAGGTTCACGATCAGCGTCTTGCCGCGCATCGCAACCGTGCCCCGGCTGAGCATCGCCATGGGCGTCTTCTCCCGCCCGTAGGCCCGCAGCGCCTCCGCGATTCCTTCCGCGGGCCGGTCGGCCACCGCGCGCGTCGCCTCCGGCGTAACGTCCCGCTCCGACAGCCCCGTCCCGCCGGTGGTGAGGATGAGGTCGACGCCCTCGTCCGCCCACGCGCGCAACTGCGCCTCGATGGCGGCCTGGTCGTCCGGCGTAACCGCGTAGCCGCGCCGGATGAATTCGGGGGCGAGGAGGGTGTCGCAGATCAGCGCGCCGCTCACGTCCTCCCGCTCGCCGCGCGACGCCATATCGCTCGCCGTCAGCACCGCGTAGGAGTAGGCGGGGCCGGACTCGGCGGCGGCCTCCCCGGCGCCGGTTAGCGCAGCCAGCGCGTCGCGCACGTGGCGCCCGATGAACATCTCGTGCTGGAACGACGCACGCACGACGCCGTCGGCGCCGATGACATAGGTGAGGCGACGCGGCACCGGCACGATGCTGCGCAGCGATTCGTAAAGCCAGTGCACCTCGCGGTCAGGGTCGGAGGCGAGCGGATAGGGCAGCTGCAACTCGGCGCGGAAACGGCGCAGCGTATCGACCGAGTCGGCGCTTACGCCCGCGAGCGCCGCGCCTGATGCAGCTACGGCTTCGAACCGGTCACGGAAGCCGCGCGCCTCCACGCTTCAGCCGAAGGTGAACGCCTTGGGAAAGAAGAAGAGCACCACGGGGCGTCCCCGTTGCTCGCTCAACCGGAAGACCGCGCCGTCGTCCAGCGTTAGGGCGAAGTCCGGCGCGGTCGTCCCCGGCGGCAGCATGCGGCCATCCTACCACGCGCCCACCCTTGCCCCGCGCCGCCCTAGCCGCTACCGTTTCGCCCCGTGGACCTCGACTTGAACGGCAGAGGCGTCATCGTAACCGGCGGCAGCCGGGGCATCGGACGCGCCATCGCCGACGTGCTCGCCGCCGAGGGCGCCAACGTCGCCCTCGCCGCCCGCGACCCCGACCGCTTGCACCAAGCCGCCCGCGAGATCGAGCAGGCCCACGGCGTCCGCGCCGTCCCGCTCACCTACGACATCCGCGACGCCGACAGCGTCGACCGCATGACGGCGGAGGCGGCGCATGCCCTGGGCCGCGTCGACGCGCTGGTCAACAACGGCGCGCCCTCCGGCGGCGCCGGAACCTCCGTTACCGGCCTGACCGACGAGTACATATTGGAGAACCTGAACGCCAAGGCGGTGGGCTACCTCCGCTGCATCCGCGCCGTCGTCCCGCTGATGCGCAAGCAGGGCTACGGGCGCATTGTCAACGTTGCGGGGATGGCCGCGCGCCATGCAGGCGCGATCCCAGGCGGCATGCGTAACGCCGCCGTTGCCGTCATGGCCAAGGCCGTCTCGCTCGGCGAGGGCCGCCGAGGCATCGCCGTAACCACCATCCACCCCGGCGGCACGCACACCGCGCGCGCCGACATCCTCCACTGGCAAGGCGCGGGCCCCCGGCGCGTCGCCGCCCGCGACGTCGCCTACGTCGCCGCCTTCCTTGCCTCGCCGCGCGGCGCACTGCTCACGGGCGAGACGCTCAGCGTCTCCGCGGGCGGGAGGGTGTAGCGAGATGACCCTGGGCAACGTAGGCCGCCCCTCCGCCGCCGAATTCGCCGGACAGCGCAAGCTGCTCCTTGTCCCGTTCGTCAGCGCCGCCGCCGAAGAGCAAGACGACGGCGAACTGCGTCCGCTCGTCGAGCGCTACTGGAGCGAGGCCGCCGAACAGGTCGGCAACCTCGAGCGCCAACTCGGCTCCGTAACTCGCCTCTACCACGAAGGCGCCGTCGCCGGGGGCGAGGCGGAGCTCGCTCTCCTCGAGCGCGCCAACCCCGCCGCCTACCCGTTCGTCAAGGCGACCGTCGAGCGCGGCGCCGAGTTGCAAGCGACCGAGGACGCCGAGACGCTACTGGAGGCCATCGATCTCCAGCGCTGCCTGCTCGTCGTCCAGGGCAGCCGCGCCGTGGCGGAGCGGCTCCACGAGTGGCTGGCCGACGCGCGCAAGCGCCGCTACGACGCGATAGCGCGCGCCGTTGGCGACACGCTGCCCCCCGGCGGCGTCGGCCTCCTCGTCATCAGCCAAGACCACCAGGTCCAGTTCCCGCCCGACGTGCGCGTCTTCTACGTCGCCCCGCCCGCCCTCGACCAACTCGACCGCTGGCTCCGCAACCGCCTCAGCGCCACCGCCCCTACAGAGAACGCGGGCGCAGCCACTGACGACGTAGAGGCGTTAGCCGACGGCTGAGCGCCGCTGTGCGCGTAGCCCCTTCGCGCGGGAGCGCCGAGGGGCGGCCAGCCCCTCGGCTGGGGGCGTGGGGGTATCC
>JAPPFU010000101.1 GCA_028875085.1 Chloroflexota bacterium | reverse complement strand
GTGCGCAGGGAGCCGCCAGCGCCGAAGCAGGAACCTTGCTCCGTCAGCGTGCCGAGCATCTGCTGAACCGCAGCGTCGTCCCATCCGTCCTCTGCGCCCCGCGCCGCCGATACCGCGTCCCCGGCAGCCGCCAGAGGCGCGATGATTCGCTCGGCGTAGGCGAGTTGGGCATGGAGCGCCCGCGCCTCAGCGAAGGAGAGGGCGGCCCCGCCATCCACGCGCTCTTGCAGGCCGCTCCACGATGCCGCCAGCGCCGCGTAGCGCACCTTGGCCGTCTCGCCCATCCCTAGCAGCAGGTCTTCCACGGCAACGGGGTTCACCGCCTCGCCCCTGGCCAGCGACGCAGGTAGGCTCGGCGCGGCGAGGGCATCGGCGTACTCGCCGCCGAGCAGGCGGAGCATCGCGCCGGACGACGGGCTAACGATGCTCACCGCGGCGGGCTGCGCATCGGTCGGCAGACCGGCCAGCGCGGGGCGTTGGAGGATGTCCTCCAAGAACTGCGTCCGCACGCCCGCCGCATACACCGCCTTCGCTCGCGTCTCGTCGTCCACCTCAGCCTCAGGATCGGCAGCGGCGGTCACCGATGTGGTCACCACACCCTCCGCGTCGGCCTGCGCTTCGACCAGATAGTCCGTGCCGTCCACACTCACGGTGACTGCATCGAACGCCGTGCCGCTCAGCACCGTCAGGTTGTGCCACAAGCCGTGGAATCCCCGCTCTTCGCCGTCGTCGTCGTGGGTGATGACCGCAACGAACACCCACGAGGGGCCGTGGTCGCCGAGGGTTACCTCAAACGGCGCTATTTCGCCTATCGAGACGCTTGCGGAGTCGGCCGTCGAGGCGCCTGTGTGATAGGAGACCCCGGCTTGCCACCGCGTCTCCGACGCGGCTATCGCGGCTGTGCGCTCGAACACGCGCGGGCCCACCACGTAGACCACCGCGTTTCCGCCAACGTCCGCCAGGCTGCCGCGGCCCAGGTTGCCCACGCGATAGTGAACGGGGAACGGCTGTCCCGCGATCACGTGCTCCGGTGTATAGACCTCCTCGATCTTCAGCAGGAAGCCGTCCTGGCTTGCCTTCTCGTCCACGAGGTGGACGACGAGGGTGAAGTCGGCCATCAGCGGTTGATAGTCGCGCTCAAGGTAGGTTGTCGCCTCCAGCAGATAGACGCCCGGCTCGAGGTAGCGCTCGATGCGAGAGTTACGCTGCTCGCCGCCGTCGTCGTTCGCGGCGAGCAAGCCGGTAGATACGGAAACGAGCGATAGCACGGGGTCGCCGTTTTCCGACGTCAGGTCAATGCGCACGTGGCTGCCCTGCGGCAAATGAAACAGGTAGCTGTGGGCCGGGTGTTCTACGACGAAGCGTGAGCCGCAAGTGTCGAGCGTCCACGATCCCGATGCGGTCAGATCTATGCCCGGCGTCAGCGAGCCGAGATGAACCGGCTCACAACCCATGACGCGGCTGATGGAAAGGCGGAAGTCGGCCGGGCCGCGGCTCCGTCCGCCGACCGTGGTTGCCTCGACTATGTATAAGCCCGGCGCCAGATCACGCTCGATCCGCGCGTCGAGGCCGGCGCCACCGTCATCGTTGTCTGCGAGGCGGCGTCCATCTTCAGTCAGCAGATAGAGGAAGGAATCCCCCTCTGCGGAAATCAAGTCGATCCTGACGCGCCCGCCCTCGGTCACCTCAAAGCGATAGGTATGGGCATCGCTGTCGGTCCGGAAGCCTGAATCGCAATCGCTCGTCGTCCACCGCCCCTCTGCCTCCAGCGCGCCCTGCCCACTCTCTCCCAGCATGCCCAGGTCAATCGGCGCGCACACGTCCGCCTGCTGCGCCTCGACGGGCGCCGCGCCCTGGAGTGCCAGCCCCAAGGCGGCGAGCAGCGCCGCGGCGCACGCCGCCGCCAAGAGGCGCGCGGAGCGTTCCATGCGTGAGATGGGCAGCGTCTTGGCCTTCACGGGGTTATACGCCCTATCAAGGACGGGGCAGTGTAAGGCTACCGGGGCAGGGAGTTTGAGGCAAGGGATGGCGCCGCCCGCTGCGGGGGGGGGCGGCAGCGTTCCGTCAGGCTGCCGCCTCCGCCTTGCTTCCATGACCGTCTTTCGAGGAGGCCAACCCCCATCCCAACAGAAGCATGTAGACGAACCCGCCCACCGACATCGCCCCGAACACCGGCGCGAGCGCCAACTCCAACCTGTTCGAATGCCACGCCGCGATGAACACCACCAACGACGCCGCAGCCAGCGCCGCAACGACCCAGTGCAGCGCGGGCGGCAGGCGCACCGGCTCAGACCGCGAGGCAAGGCCCGCCGCCATGATGCCTGTCCCGATGGAGCCGGCCACGCCCGAGGTGAAGTGCAACCCGAACACCATCCGCTGCATGTCCAGCGCCGATTGGAGCAACTCCTCCGACCGCGCCGCGTCTCCCTCCAGCGCTCCCGTCCCCAGGCCCACGATGATGTAGTCGAAACCCCGCATCACCATCTGTAGCACCAACGCCAGGGCCATCCCCAGAAGGCCGAGCCGCGGTACGGGGGCCGCGTACCTCCGCAGCGTCAGGATGCCGTTAAGCATCAGCAGCGCGCCGATGATGATTACGATAGGCGCGGTGTAGGCCAGGGCCGCGTTGCGCGCCATCGCCAGGGTGAGGTCGGTCAGGTTGGTCGTCGGCACTGTGTCCACCGCGCCTCGGCCTGGCGAGAGCGCGTAGCCCAACGCCACTGCCGCTGTCCCGATCAGCAGAGACCAACCGCCGAGTTGCTTCTCCGTCAGATTCATGCCGCACCTCGTCTACGTATCCGCAACCGCCGGGTCGGCGCGCGCCGCTTGGCGGGCCGAGGGGATTGTACTGTGAACTTTCCGATGGGAGGTCATAGTATAGGAGGGAGGCCAGTCAACCCAGGGTGGCGAACACGCCATCGCACCTGGCCCATCCTGGAAAGAGAAGCTGACCACGAAAGGTAGGCCATTGTGAGTGTGCTGACCGCGCTCGCCGTCCTTGCCGCCATCGGGTTGGTGTTCGCGATGGACCCAGGCGGATCCATCGCCGAAAACGGCTTCCCCGATTTCCGGGAGATGGGCTGGAAGCAGCTTGTGGTCTGGGGCTTCCGCACGATAGGCGTGGTCGTAGCTCAACTGCTCATCATCGTGCTGTGGCTGTGGCCCAAGCACCGGCCTCCGCAGGCGAGCACGTGGTACTCGGGGACTCCGCAGCCTGGTTCAATGCCCGCGGCGGCGGTTTCTACGCTGCAAGGCCACATGATATGGAGCCCAACGATCCTGGCCTCCATCATCGAGATGTGCCAGCGCGGTGCGTTGCGAATCGAGGCCGCCGGAACAGGGGCCGGTTTCGTGTACCGGCTGTCCCGGCAGAGTCTCACGCAGTACGCGTGGGAGGAAACGATATGCGCCAGCCTGCCTCCGCGCGCCACAACGGTCGATGCGCTCCGAGATGCGATTCGGGAGCACGAGGACGCCATCGGCGACCAGATCGGGGACTACCTCCAGCATCGCGGCCTTTTCGATGACAACCCGGTGCGCGTGAGGAGAGCGAAATCCGACGACGGAGGCGATTGGTGGATGATCGCTTCCATCTTAACGGGTGTCGGCGGCGGGCTCTGGGCGGCTCTATGGCTGGGCCAGTGGTGGGC
>JAPPFU010000200.1 GCA_028875085.1 Chloroflexota bacterium | reverse complement strand
CAGCAGTGCGCTGTACAAGGGTGTGGGGCTTGGCGCGTCCCGCACCGTGTTCGTGGGGCGCGTGCTCGTTCCGCAAGACTCGCAGCGCATCAGCACTGGCCTCACCAACAAGAGCCTGCTGCTTTCGCCGGGCGCGGAGGTGGACAGCCAGCCGCTGCTGGAGATCTACGCGGACGACATCGCGGCGACGCACGGCAGCGCCGTCGGACAACTGGACGAAGAGGCGCTGTTCTATCTGAAGAGCCGGGGCATCGGCGCCGAGACGGCGACGGCCATGCTGGTCAACGGCTTCCTGGCCGAGGCGGTTGCGTTGCTCGACTCCGAGCCGCTCGCCGCCTACGCCGAGACCGCCGTGCGCGAAGCGCTGACCGCGGGCGCAGGAGCGTAGGCGTGTACGACCTGAGCGCCGTCCGCGCCGACTTTCCCGTCCTCTCGCGCCAGGTCAACGGCAAGCCGTTGGTCTACCTCGACAACGCGGCCACGTCGCAGAAGCCGCGCCAGGTCATCGAGGCGCTGGTGGACTACTACGAGCGCTACAACTCCAACGTCCACCGGGGCGTGCACACGCTCAGCGTGGAGGCCACCGACCGCTACGAAGAGGCGCGGGAGAAGGTGGCGCGCTTCATCAACGCGCCGAGCGCGGAGCACCTGGTGTGGGTGCGCAACACGACCGAGGCGATCAACCTCGTCGCCAAGACGTGGGCCGCCGAGCGCGTCGGCCCCGGCGACCGCATCGTGGTTACCGAGATGGAACACCATTCCAACCTGGTGCCTTGGCAGCAGCTGGCCAAAGAGCGCGGCGCCGAGCTCGCCATCGCGGCGCTGGGCGCCGACCATAAGCTGGACGAGGCGGACTTCGAGCGCCTGCTCACGCCCAACACGCGCCTCGCCGCCTTTACGCATATGTCCAACGTGCTTGGCACCATCACGCCCGCCAAGCGCCTCGCCGAGAGCGCGCGGCGCGTTGGGGCGGCGGTGCTGATCGACGCGGCGCAGTCCGTCCCGCACCTGCCTATAGACGTGCAAGACCTCGACGCCGACTTCGTGGCGTTCTCCGGCCACAAGATGCTCGCCCCCACCGGCATCGGCTGCCTCTACGCGCGCGGCGAGGCGCTGGAGCAGATGCAGCCCTTCCTGCACGGCGGCGAGATGGTGCTGGAGGTTACGTACGAGGACGCCTCGTGGAACTACCTGCCGATGCGCTTCGAGGCCGGCACGCCGAACATCGCCGACGCCATCGGCATGGGCGCCGCCGTGGACTACCTGGCGGCGCTGGGCATGGAGAACGTGCGCCGCCACGAGGTGGAGTTGACGCGCTACGCGCTCCGGCGCTTTGAGGAGTTGGAGGAGGCGGTCGTCTACGGCCCCGCAGACCTCGACTACCGCGGCGGCGTGGTCTCCTTCCACATGGAGGGGCTGCACCCGCACGACCTGGGGCAGGTCCTGGACACGGAGGGCGTGGCCATCAGGACGGGCCACCACTGCGCGATGCCGCTAGTGCGTAGCCGCCTCAACGTCCCCGCCACCGCCCGCGCCTCCTTCTATTTGTACAACACGGAAGAGGAGGTGGACGCGCTGATCGAGGCGCTCAACAAGGCGCTGCGCTACTTCGGGCGCGCCCCTAGGAGTTAGCCGCCATGATGGGAACCCCCGACCTCGACGACCTGTACCGGGAGATCATCCTCGACCACTACCGCAACCCCCGCAACACTGGCCTACTGGCCGGGCCCGACCTGCAAGCGGAGGGATTCAATCCATTCTGCGGCGACCGCGTCGTGCTCACGCTCGCGCTCGACTCCGGCGGCGGCATCGAGCGCGTTGGCTTCGAGGGCGAGGGATGCTCCATCAGCCAGGCGTCGGCGTCGATCATGACGGAGTTGCTCAAGGGCAAGAGCGTGGGCGAGGCGCACGGCCTGAACGCCGCCTTCCGCGCGCTGATGGCCGACGCGGAACTGCCGCACGGCCACAGTGCGGACGACCTAGGCGAACTAACGGCGCTGGAAGGCGTGAAGCGCTTCCCCGTCCGCATCAAGTGCGCGCTGCTGCCGTGGGCGACGCTCCAAGACGCGCTGGCACAGGGGTCTCACACGCCGTAGCGGTCGCGCCAGTAGTTTGCCCAAAACCCATCGTTTCGTCGAGGAGCTCACGGACTACGGCATTAGCCAGGGCGGACGTGGCAATCACCGCGAACTGGGATAGCCCCTACCCTGCTCCGCCGCCCGGCCGCGGGAGGGGGCGGGCGAGGTAGAGGAGGAGCGCGGCGAGCAACCACATCATCAGGAGCGCGGCGAACACGGCCTCGTAGGCGCCGAGCCTGTCGCGCAGCAGGCCGATGCCCGCCGGACTGACGGCCATAGCCGCCGAGGCGAAGGGTTGGAATGCGCCAAGGATGGCCCCAAGATGGCGGCGTCCGTAGTAGTTCGCCCAGATGAGCGGTTGGAGCGCCAGCGCGCCGCCCAGCGTGATCCCTTGCAACGCGCCGTAGGCGAGCGCCATCGGCCCGTTCTGCACGAACAACAGCGTCAACAACGCCAATGCCGTCATCAGCGCTTGCGCAATGCTGACGGGGCGGACGTGGTAGCGCTCGACCAGGAAGCCCCACACGAAGCGGGAGAGGAGGGAGAATGTGCCGTAGGTCGTCACCGCGCCCGCGGCGGTCGCAGACGACAGGCCGATGTCGCGAAAGTGCGCCGCCCAGTTGGAGGTCAGCCCCACCAGCGTCGGGGCGGTCAGCACCATCACGCCGACGATGAGCCACGTCGTGCGATGGCGCGCCGCCTCGCGCGGCGTGTAGCTGCGCTCTTCCTGCGCGCCTGCGCCGCCTGCGGTTGACGCCGCTGCGCTCGCCCGCTCCGGCGCCTTCTCGGGCGTGTCGCCGTCGGGCAGCAGCCCCGCGTCCTCCGGCGCGCGGCGCATCAAGAGCGAGATGGGGATGAGCAGCGCAAGGGAGCTGACCCCGACGGCGACCCAGGCGGTGCGCCAGCCGAAGGCGTTGATGGCGACCTCCGCGAAGAGCGGGTAGACCATTGCGGAGACCGCCGTGCCCATGCTGCCGATGGCGATCGCCCGCGCCCGCATCCGCACGAACCACTTCGGCACGAGCGCCAGGTGGGCGAACCCGCCGCCCGCCGCGAAGCCCGCGCCGGACACAAGGCCGAAGGAGACGATGAATTGCCACGGCTCTTGGACGCGCGAATTGAGGATCATCCCCACGCCGAGCAGAATGCTGCTGGCGGTGAGGACGATCGGCGGCCAGCCGCGCCGGTCCATCAGCGGTTGCAGCAACGGCGAGAGCACCGTCAGCAGCACGAGACCTAAGGTCAACGGGAAAAGGAGTGTCGCGCGGCTCCAGCCCAGCTCCTGCTCCATCGGCACGATGAAGATGCTGAAGCCGAACACCATCGGCCCGCCGGCGGCGAATCCGGCCAGGAAGAATCCGGCGACAATCACCCAGCCGTAGTAGAAGGGCAGTCGCCGGGGAAGGGCGGCGCGCGCCGCGGGCGGGGGCATAAGGGCGCGCAGTGTACACGCGGGTATATTCCGCTCGCCCTTCGAGTTCCCTCAGGGCGAACGGAGGGGGCGGGGGCGGCGCGCCGCGCCCCAACCCCAGGCGGGCGTGGGTGGCGCCCGCGCCCCCCCCGGCGGGGGGGGGGGAGTGGGAGGCGGCGGCGG
>JAPPFU010000126.1 GCA_028875085.1 Chloroflexota bacterium | reverse complement strand
CCTCGGCACACCCCACCTAAGGGGCGCTGTGCTTGGGCCTCACGCAGCGCTGTCCTCTCCGTCCTGCTGCCGCCTGCGCAGCGCAACGCGCCTCGCGCCCCAGAGCGCCGCGGCGGCGAGCAGGAGCAGCGGCGAGAAGATGGCCGCGACGATCGCCGTGTCTCCAAGGAAGCGCGCCACGCTCACGAGCGCCCGCAGCGCGTCTTGCGCCGTCTCGCCGGGCGCCCAACCCTCGCCCGTAACGGGCGGCTCCTCGGGCGCCTGCGACAGGTTGAGCGTCAGCGTCGATTCGTCGGCCAGCGCCGAGAGGTAGTTGATGCGCCCGGTAACGCGCTCGATCTCGCCCTGCGTGGACGCCAACTCGCGCTGGACGCTCAGCAAGTCTTCCACCGTCTCCGCGCGGTCCAAGAAGCCGAGCAGCCGCTCCTCCACCGCCCGCAGATTGCGCAGGCGCGCCTCCAGGTCGACGTACTCCTCCGTAACGTCGGTGCTCTGCGACTGCTCCGACAGCACCTCGCCCAGCCCGCGCAGTTGCTCGATCGTCCGGTCGAACGCTGCGCTGGGCACGCGCAGGCGCAGCGTCGCGTAGGTGTAGCCGTCCTCGCCGCTGCCCGAGACCGACGAGCCGTCCACGCGCCCGCCCATCCGCTCCGCGATTGCCCGCGCCTCCGCCATCGCCGCCAACACGTCCTCCACCTCCACGTCCATCCACCCCTCGCGGATGACGACGCGGCTGACCTCCCCCGTTGGTTGCACGGAGGCTCCGAACGCAGGCTGCGCGGCGCGGGCCTCGTCCGTCGTAGCGGCATCCAGCGTCAGCGCCGCCAGCTCTCTGTCGTCTACCGGCGGAGGCGCCTCATCCGAGGTCGCGCACGCCGCTATCGCCAGCGCTGCGAACAGCAGCGCGACGCACGCCGCCAGCGTCGCTCGCGAGGTTCGCCCGTTCCGTCCGAGTATGAAGCGCATGCCGTTCCCCCCTCCGCGTGCGGAATGCCTGTCTCTTCCGCACGCCCTGCCTGTAAGACGCGCCGGGCGCCGCCGAAGTTCCAAAGCCCCCTCGCCCTCACGCTCCGCATGTTGTGCAATGTAGGGACAGGTTTCAAACCTGTCCCTACGGGGAAGGGAATGCGCGGGACGCCCCGCTTTCGGCTATCCTTGCGCCATGGTCTTGAGCGACCGCACCATCCGCCAGCAGTTGGGCGAGGGCCGCATCGTCATCGAGCCCTTGGGCGAGGACTGCGTCCAGCCCGCCAGCGTTGACCTCCACCTCGACCGCCACATCCTGGTCTTCCGCAACAACCAGGTGCCCTACGTGGATATCCGCTCGGACCCCGAGCGCCTCACCGACATGGTTACGATGGCCGACGATGCCCCCTTCATCCTCCACCCCGGCGAGTTCGTGCTCGGCTCCACGCTGGAGCACGTCGAAGTCCCGGACGACCTGGTAGCGCGCCTCGAGGGGAAGTCGTCCCTAGGGCGGGTAGGGCTGCTGATCCACTCGACCGCCGGCTACGTAGACCCCGGCTGGCGCGGCAACCTCACCCTCGAGCTGTCCAACGTCTCCAACCTGCCCATCACGCTCTACCACCGCATGAAGATAGGGCAAATCTCCTTCCTCCAGTTGACGACGCCCGCCGACAACACCTACGGGGCGAAGGAGCTCGGCTCCAAGTACCAGGGCCAGAGCCTTCCGACCGCCTCCCGCGTCTACGAAGAGTACGGCGGCGCCCGCCCTCAGACGCCCCCGGCTCGCTGACCGCCGGGCAGGGGGGCCTTAGTAAGAAAGGAAAGTCAGGAGACTGAGTAAAATGGCTGTGCCCACACTAAACGAATTCCACCGACCCGTCTTGGGGATTGCCGACGCTGCCACGGAACTTTTGACACGGCAGCGCATTCTGGATGAGTTGGCGCTCATCCTTAACTTGACTGACGATGACTTGCAGGAGCGAACGGGAAGCGGGACGCTGCGAATGCAGAACAGAGCAGCCTGGGCCATGACCGACTTGAAAAAGGCCAATCTTCTTCACAATCCCAAGTTCAACCAATGGGAAATTACTCCAGCAGGAAGAAAGTATCTCTCCAGTCACTCGGGCGTTATCACGTTTCAAGAGTTGCAAAAATTGTGGCCCGAAGCTCCTACTCAAATTACACCCCCACCAATCACTAGGCCAGAAGCCGATGTTCTGACTCCTGATGAAGAGATGGCCCAAGCTCACCAGCGGCAGCAAGAACAACTAATGGAGGAACTTTTGGAAAATATTGGCCGCGTGTCGCCGAATACTTTTGAAATTCTGGTGGTTGCCCTTCTAGAAAAAATGGGGTACGGCAAGGGTAATGTCGTAGGTAGAAGCGGCGATGGGGGCATTGACGGAATCATAACCCAAGACACGCTTGGCTTGGAAAAGGTTTACGTCCAAGCCAAACGGTACACATCTACACAGGTGGGAGACGTGGATATCCGAAACTTCTCAGGTAGTTTGTCAGCAAAAGGTGCTACTAAAGGAGTATTCATCACGACTTCAGCATTCACGAAAAAGGCATTAGAAATGGCCAACTCTATTTCAATGGGTAATCAGCTAATCCGGTTGATTGACGGAAGAGAATTGGCGAAACTCATGCTTGAGTACAATGTCGGTGTGGTGCCGGAAACCACCTATATCATCAAGAAATTGGATGCGAACTATTTTAGCGAAGACTAGAGGGAATAAGTTCGTGCTCTGCGCTGATCGAGCGGTTAGCGGCTAGGGATTCGCCCAGCCTTCATGTCGCCGGGGTGGGGCTAGCCGAGGAAGCGGCGGAGTTGGGCGGCCTCTTCGATGTAGTGGGTGACGTTGACGGTGGAGGCGCGCCCGACGGTGGCCCATATGGCGCTGGTGAGGCCCTCGTGGACGCGGTCTACGTCTCCGGCGAAGTCGCGGGCGAGGCGGGCGTAGTCGTCGCCGAGCACCTCGGCCACGCGCGCCTGGTTGGCATAGCGGAGCGCGGAGGCCATGTCGTGGTCGAAGCTGGGGTAGACCTCGCGAACGTAGGCCATGTCGTCGGCGTCGAGGGCGCCGAGGCCGAGGAGTTCGGGGGGCACGCCGATAGAGTAGAGGGAGGCGGTGAAGCTGATGGCGCGGGGGAGCGTCATGTCGGACCCGCTGCCACCGAGCTGCCTGCCGTAGCCGAACATGCCGACGTGCAATTTGCGTTCGCGACGCTTGGGCACATTGGGCGAGACGGCTGCGATGACGGGCGCAAGGCTCCGCACCTGGGCTTGGTGCTCGGCGGCGGCTTTGTCCATGATGGCCTGCGCGCGCGGCTCGTCGATGGGCATCGGCGCGGAGCGTTCGCGCGCCATGATGCGCTCGATGGCCTCGCGCACCGCATCGGACGGGTAGTCGAACTTGAAGGCGGATTGGATGGTGAGGGTCTGGGCGCTGGGGTATTCGGCGAAGGCGCGGTCGACGTTCACCGGGCTCAGGTGGCCGCGGAAGGGCACCGCGCCCACTCCGATGATGGGGTAGAGCGGGACGCCCGTCTCCTCCTCCAGCCGCCCCAAGCGCGCCAACGCGACCTTGAGCATCAGTTCGGCGGCCACCGCGCCGTAGTTGAGGGCGGGGTCGCTGCGCGCCAGGAACACCCGCTGGTGGTCGGTCTGCTCCGACTCGCGCAGGAAGTCGCGGACGATGGCATCGCAGTTCGTCAGGTGCTCCATATCCT
>JAPPFU010000276.1 GCA_028875085.1 Chloroflexota bacterium | reverse complement strand
CATTCCCGCGAAAGCGGGAATCTCGCCTCGATTCGTGGCGCGGTGGTAAGGTAACGCCCCGTTGGAGGTGGATATGTCCGGCGCGGGCAAGGTCGAACGCCACGTCTCGGCGGGCGGCGTGGTCTACCGCGAGGCGACGCCCGGCCGGGTGGAGGTGGCGCTGTGCGGGCGCGCCGCCGCCGCCACGTGGAGTTTGCCCAAGGGCACGCCCGACCCCGGCGAGCGCGTGGAGCAGACCGCGTTGCGCGAAGTTCGGGAGGAGACCGGCCTCGCCGTGGAGATTGAGCAGCCGCTGGGCCACATCGAGTACTGGTTCCAAGCGCCGGAGCGGGGCGCGCGCTGCCACAAGCGCGTCTACTTCTTCCTCATGCGCGCGGTCGGCGGCAGCGTCGCCGACCATGACGACGAGTTCGACGCGGTGGAGTGGTTCGCGCCCGAACGCGCCGCCGCCCTCCTGACCTACCCCAACGAGGCCGAGGTGCTGAATCGAGCACTCGCCGCGGTGAGCGCGTATGACCGCGCGGGAGCGTAAACCCCTCGTCGAGGGCGCTGCGGTCGCGCAAGGGCACCTCGTCATGCTGCGCAACAAGCGCCTCGACGACGCGGACGACGACTACCGCTGGCGCGTCGACTCCGAGTTGGCCGACCTCGACGCCACGGTCGCCATCCGCCTCTCCCTCGACGACTTCCGCGAGCGCACGGCGCAGGAGCTGCGCTACCCCACCGCGTGGGTCAAGCGCTTCGCTATCGAGGCGCTGAGCGACGGCGTCCACATCGGCAACTGCATGGCCTACGACCTCGACACCGTAACCGGCGAGGGCGAGGTGGGCATCATGATCGGCGAGCGCGCCTACTGGGGCCAGGGCTACGGCACCGAGGCGTTCGCGCTCCTCGTCGACGAGTGCTTCGCCATGACCTCCATCCGCCGCCTCTACCTCCACACGCTCGAATGGAACGAACGCGCCCGCCGCGCCTTCGCCAAGGTCGGCTTCCGCGAGGTGCGCTCCGTCCGCCGCGCCGGCAAGGACTTCGTCCGCATGGAGCTCCTCAAGAAGGACTGGCCCGAGTGGCGCGCCGCTCTCCTTGACGCCCCTTCTCATGAGGCGTAGCGCGCGTCATCGCAATGGAAACGCCTGGCGCCATTCTGAAAAATTGGTAGGCAAATCCGGTTGACAAGCACTTGACAGCACCTGCAAGCACCTTTAGAGTACGCGTCGTCCTGAGCGACCAAGAGAAAAGCGCTGCGGACTCGCAGCGGCCGAGCGGGCGACCGGGAGGCCAAGCAAGGAAGCTAGCGCTGGCGCCTCGGTTGCTCAGGACACTTTCTTTTCCGCTCCAAGCCCTCGGCGCGTCCGGGGGCTTTCGCTTTTGCGGCAGGCGCGCCCTCCGCGGATAGGCTACCCTACGGGCGAAACGTCCGTGGGGGTACTAGTGAAGGTCGAATCGAAAGCGGGGCTGGTGCGCGGCGCGGCGTCGCAGGCCATCGAAGTCGGCGGCGCGGAGCGCACCCTCATCATTGGCGCGGTCAGCCAGCCGGGGCGCACCGTCGCCTCCCAACTCGGCCACGTCTACCGCCATATCGACGGCGTGCTGGAGCAGCACGGCATGCAGCGCAACAACGTCGTCTCGTGGGAGTGCGTCTGCGACCCCCAGGTGGACGACCATGCCTTCTACGACGTGGTGATGCCCGCGATGGCGCGCTACTTCCGCGACTGCGAGGTCAAGCCCGTCGCCGCCAACGTCTCCTTCGCCAGGCTATTGGAGGGGCGTCTGATCCAGGTCAGCATGCTCGCCATGGCCTAGCCCAGGCCTGCGGCACAGCGCCCCTCCCTTCCGTTCGCCCTGAGGGGAATCGAAGGGCGAACGCGGGGCATCCCCGCTCCCCTACCCGCCCGCGTCGGCAATCATCCCGCGAACGTGCGCCTCCATATGCGGGCGCATCGCCGCCACCTCCTCGGCGCTCTTGCCCTCGAAAAGTTCGGGGTGCGCCTGCTCGCCGTGAGCCATCATCGCCGCCAGTGTCTCGTCATCGGTTGCGCCATCAACGGGCTCCCCGCAGCCCTCGCACTCTATCCGCACCGTTTGTTTCCTCCTAGCGTTGATATGGGGAAGGTCGCCCTCGACACGAGGGGGCGGAAGTGGCAGGGGTGGCAGGATTCGAACCCACGGCCGGCGGTTTTGGAGACCGCTGCTCTACCAGACTGAGCTACACCCCTGCGCGCCTTTTCACTCTAGCACACCGCGCGCGGCCAATTGAAAGCCCCTCCTTCACGGAGGGGCTTATCTGCGCGGCTCGACGTTGCGTGCGACCGGGAGGCCAAACAGCGAACGGCGCCGATATGGATCGCGAGTGTGCGAGCGCCCGCCGGGCGGCGAGCGGTTGCGCGACACTAGCAGGCGGAAGCCGCGCAGTCAATGGGCGCCGGCGCGGATATGGGGGGCTAGCGCGCCCCTACCGCTTGGCAAATGCGGCGCGCCGCGCTATGATGGTCGTCCGCGCCGTAGGCCCGCCGACGCGGCGGGGGCGGCGTGCCGAGGTGGTGGAATTGGCAGACACGCTGTCTTGAGGGGGCAGTGGGGCAACCCGTATGAGTTCGAATCTCATCCTCGGCACCAATCCCGCCTTCTAAGCCAATGGCGCTCCCGGCGCCCTCGATGCCGGACCCGGCACGGCGACGTAGCCAAGTGGTTAAGGCGGGGGTCTGCAAAACCCCTATTCGGCGGTTCGAATCCGCCCGTCGCCTCCAACTCCCTTCTCGCAACCACGCGCCCGCCGCGTAGAATGGCCGCATGTCCGATGCCGTCGTCCGCGCCCGTCACCTGATCGTCCGCCCCGGCGTAGTCATCGACGACGGCGCGCTGCTCCAGCGCGGCGGCGCGATCGAGAAGGTCGGCAAGTGGGACGACGTGCGCCGCGCCGCCCCGGACGCGCCGGTGCTCGGCGGCGCGGACTACGTTGCGATGCCAGGACTGGTGAACGCGCACCACCACGGGCGGGGCGTGGGCGCGTTCTTCGGCGGCCACGCGGACGACGCCTTGGAGCGCTGGCTGCTGCGTATCCCTGCGCAGCGCCCCGGCCTCGACGCGCGCCTCGGCGCCCTCGTCTCCGCCTTGCTGATGGTGCGCTCCGGCACGACCACCGTGCTGCACAACCACCTCGGCCCCGGCGGGCCGGACGCGGTGAAGGGCTACGCCGCCGTCGGGATGCGCGCCGCCCTCTCCTCCGCCTACATCGAGCGCGCCTTCTACGCCTACGACGACGACGCCTTCCTCGCGTCGCTCCCCGCCTGCCTCGCCGCTCAAGCGCGCGGCGCGCTCCCGCCGCCTCCGACGACCGCGAGCCGCGACGCCTACTTCGACCTAGTGGACGACCTCGCCGCGGCGGCGGACGCCGCGATGGGCGGACGCGCGCGCGTGATGGTCAGCCCGGTGGGCGTCTACTGGGCTGCGGACGAATTCCTGACGCGCTGCTGCGAGGAGGCGCAGCGGCGGGGGATGGGCGTGCACATGCACCTGTTGGAGACGCCCTACCAGCGCGCCGCCGCCCGGCGCCTGTACGGCGCCTCCGCCGTCGAGCATCTGGCGCGGCTCGGGCTGCTCGGGCCGGACGTGTCGTTCGCCCACTGCGTCTGGGCGGACGAGCAAGACGTCGCGCTGCTGGCGGAGCATGGCTCGCCCGTCTGCCACTGCCCCGGCTCCAACC
>JAPPFU010000132.1 GCA_028875085.1 Chloroflexota bacterium | reverse complement strand
GGCGTCGGCGCCGCCGCCGAGCATAGGTAGGCGCGGATGCCGCGCGTAGCGAGCGTTCCCGCCGCCTCGGCGGCGAAATCCGCCGAGCCGAAGCGCGTGTCGTAGCCGACGACCACGCCGCGCTCTGCGCTGCCCTCCGCCTCGACAAGCCGGGCGACGCCGTCGGCGCAAGCGCGCACGTTGTCAAACGTGAAGTCGCGGGCGATGAGCGCGCGCCAGCCGTCGGTGCCGAAGCGGATGGCGGACGGAGCGGTCACGGCGCGAGCCGTCTAGACGGCTGCCCTGGCCGCCTCCCGCAGTTAGGCGGCCATTTGGGTGGGCTCCCAGGGCAGGTCGGCGTCGGCGCGCCCGAAGTGGCCGTAGGAGGCGGTTTGGCCGTAGATGGGCCGGCGCAGCCCCAGGTTCTCGATGATGGCGCCGGGGCGCAGGTCGAAGCGCTCCGACACCAGCCGCGCGATGGCCTCGTCGCTCACCGTGCCCGTGCCGAACGTCTCTACCGACACGTTGATGGGCGTAGCCACGCCGATGGCGTAGGAGGCCTGCACCTCGCATCGGGACGCGAGCCCGGCCGCAACGATGTTCTTGGCCGCGTAGCGCGCCGCGTATGCGGCGGAGCGGTCGACCTTGGTCGGGTCCTTGCCGGAGAAGGCGCCGCCGCCGTGCCGGGCGACGCCGCCGTAGGTGTCCACCAGTATCTTGCGCCCCGTCAACCCTGCGTCGCCGTGCGGGCCGCCCACGACGAACCGCCCCGACGGGTTCACGTAGACGCGCGTCTCTTCGTCCAGCAACTCCGCCGGGACAACCTCGCCGATCACGTGCTTCCGGATGTCCGCCTCGATCTGCTCGTTGGAGACGTCGGCGGCGTGCTGCGTGCTGACGATGACGGTATGGACGCGCTTGGGCTTGCCGTGGGCGTACTCGACGGTGACCTGCGACTTGCCGTCCGGCTTGAGGTAGGGAATCACGCCCTCCTTGCGTGCGATGGAGAGGCGGCGGGTGAGGCGGTGCGCCAGGGAGAGCGTGAGCGGCATCAGCTCGGGCGTCTCGTCGCACGCAAAGCCGACCATCATGCCCTGGTCGCCCGCACCGAGCGTTCCCGCCGCGTCGCCGGACGCGCCGTCGCCGCGCCGCTCCAGCGCCGTGGAGACGCCCCCGTCGATGTCGGGCGACTGCTCATGCACCTCGATCTGGACGCGGCAGGTCTTGTAGTCGATGCCGATGTCGGGGTCGTCGTAACCGACGCGCCGCAGCGTCTCGCGCACGATGTCCTCGTAGTCCACGCGCGCCGTGGTGGTGATCTCGCCGAACACGACGACCAGGTTGGTGGTGGTCGCCGTCTCGCAGGCGACGCGCGCGTTTGGGTCTTGTGCGTAGATGGCGTCCAAGACGGCGTCCGAGATCTGGTCGCACAACTTATCGGGGTGCCCCTCGGTAACCGACTCGGAGGTGTAGAGGTAGGACGCTGCGTTCTGGAAGGTGGTGGCCATCGGTGCTGTCTGCTCTCCTGCGTAGTTGGGCGCCGGCGCGGGCTAGGTTCCCGCCTCCCATCCGGCGAGGTAGCGGGCCTGGTTGGGCGTGAGCGCGTCGATGGCCACGTCCAACGCCGCCAGCTTCAACTGTGCGACGCGCTTGTCGATCTCCGCCGGCACGCTGTGAACGCCGGGCGTTAGGCCGCCGTCGTTCTTGGCGATGTGCTCCACGCTCAGCGCCTGGTTGGCGAAGCTCATGTCCATCACCGCCGAGGGATGGCCTTCGGCGGCGGAGAGGTTGACGAGGCGCCCCTCGGCGAGCACGTTGATGCGCGCGCCGCTCGATAGCGTGTACTGCTCGACGAACGCGCGGACGCTGCGGCGCTCGACCGCCATGTCTTTCAGCGCCTCCAGGTCGATCTCCACGTTGAAGTGGCCGCTGTTGGCGACGATGGTGCCGTCCTTCATCGCGAGGAAGTGCTCGCGCCCCACGGCGCCCATGCCTCCGGTGACGCTGATGAAGATGTCGCCGACGCGCGCGGCGTCCGCCATCGGCATGACCATGAAGCCGTCCATCACCGCCTCGAGGGCGCGCACCGGGTCAACCTCCGTAACGATGACGTGCGCGCCCATGCCGCGCGCGCGCATCGCCACGCCGCGCCCGCACCAGCCGTAGCCCGCCACCACAACTCGCTTGCCCGCCCACAGTACGTTGGTGGCGCGCGTGATGCCGTCGATGGTGCTCTGGCCGGTGCCGTAGCGGTTGTCGAACAGGTGCTTGGTGTCCGCCTCGTTCACCGCGATGATGGGATACTTCAGCGCCCCGTTCTCCGCCATGCTGCGCAGGCGGATGACGCCCGTGGTCGTCTCCTCGGTACCTGCGCTCACCTGGCCGAGCAGGTCTTGGCGCTGCGTGTGGAGCGTGGCCACCAGGTCGGCGCCGTCGTCCATCGTTACGTTGGGCTTGGCGTCGAGCGCAGCGTGGATGTGAGCGTAGTAGGTGTCGTTGTCCTCGCCTTTGATGGCGTACGTGGGGACGCCGTGGGCGGCGGCGAGCGCCGCCGCGACGGGGTCTTGGGTGCTCAGGGGGTTGCTGGCGCAGAGCGAGACCTCGGCGCCGCCCGCCTTGAGGGCAAGGGCGAGGTTCGCCGTCTCGCTGGTTACGTGCAGGCAACCGGCGACGCGCATGCCCGCCAAGGGCTTCGCAGCGGCGAACTCGTCCTGGATGAGGCGGACGACGGGCATCTCGCGCGCCGCCCACTCGATCAGGCGCACCCCCTCCTCTGCGAGGGAGGGGTCTTTGACGTCGCCTTGCTTGCCGTCTACCTGCATACTCGCTCCGTTCCCGCGCTTTGCGCGCTCGCCTATTGGCCGTAGGCCGTGGGCAGATTCTCCTCCATCCACGTGGGGACGCCCTGCTCCACGTTGTAGAGGCGCTCCTGGTCGAAGCCAAGGGCGGCGGCCATCTCGGCGGCGAGGCCGCTGCGCACCCCGGCGGCGCAGATGAACAGCAAGTCCCTGTCCTTGGGCAGCCGCTCCTCCGCCTCGGTCAGCATGTTGTCCACCTCGACGTGCACGGCGTCCACCGGGTGGCCCGCCTCCCATTCGTCGTCGCGGCGCACGTCCACCACCAGGCCGCCCGCCTGCTGCAGTTCGAGCGCGTCCTGCACCGAGATGCGGCGGTAGGGTTCGCCCGCCTCCTGCCTTCCGTAGGTCACGACTGCCTCCTTCTCTCCGTCTCTCGGCGTCTCAGGCCAGATACTTGCCGATGATGGGCGCCAAGCGCTCCCGCGCCTCGACGCCGATGTGGGCCGGGCTGGTAACGATAGCCGCAGCGAGGGCGTCGCCGCACCCGCAGGCGCGCTCATCGCTCAGTCCCTCCGCCAGCGTCCGCAGCGCGCGCTGCGCGGTTTGGGTGTTGGCTTGCAGGTTGGCGACCACCACCTCGACCGACACGTCCGCTTCCGATTCGTGCCATACATCATAGTCAGTTACGCAGGCGAGCGTCGCGTAGCACATCTCCGCCTCCCGCGCCAACTTCGCCTCGGGCAGCGCCGTCATCCCGATGATGCTTGCGCCCCACGAGCGGTAGACATGCGATTCGGCGCGCGTCGAGAAGGCTGGCCCCTCCATCACCACGTAGGCGCCGCCTCGGTGGATGGTCGCGCCCGCACGCCGCGCCGCCTCATAGAGGCTCGCGCTGAGATTCGGGCAGAAGGGATCGGCGAAGCCGACGTGCGC
>JAPPFU010000093.1 GCA_028875085.1 Chloroflexota bacterium | reverse complement strand
CGTGCTCGACACCTACGCGCTCGTGAAGGAGGCGTGTCCAGACGTGCAGCTGGTCGTCGTGAATATGATGCCCACCGGCGAGATTCACGAGGTCTACGAAACGATGACCGTCCGCGCCCACGAACTCGGCGACGTCCTCATTCTCACCGACCTCGACCGCGTCGGCAACGTCGAACTCTCAACTCTCCGCGATGTCTCCAACGTCCTCCTCCACCAGGGCATGCCGCGCGGCGTCTCGATGGAGCTCCTCGAAGAGATGTGGCAATCATGCTCCATCGTCAGCGGGCGCAGCCCCGTCGCCCTCGCCATGCTTAAGGACGGCGTCAGCGCCATCTTCGCCGACACTCCCCTCGAACAGGCCAACGCCATCGTCCAATTGATGGACAGCCCCCGAGCCGCCGCCCGCCTCGGACGCGCCGCACACGCTGTCGTCAAGCGCAACCTGCTCATCACCCACTTCCTCGAACGCTACCTCAAGGCCACCGTCAGGCTGCTCGGCAAGCGCGCACGGAAGGAGTCCTAGATTGCCCGCCGCCACCTACGTCCCCATCGCAGCCAAGTCGCTTGAGGACTACCGCCCCATCATCGGCGAAGCCAAGACGGACGAGATTCGCGCGCTCGCCAAACCACTCGAGGGCGCACGCGTCCTCCACTTCAACGCCACCTCCTTCGGCGGCGGCGTCGCCGAGATCCTACGCAGCCTCATCCCCCTTCTCCGCGACCTTGGCATCGACGCCCACTGGCAGGTGATGGACGCCCCCAGCGAGTTCTTCAACGTCTCCAAGCAGATGCACAACGCGCTCCAAGGCATGTTCATCCCCTGGAACACGGCCATGAGCGAGACGTGGCGCCAGGTCAACCGCGCTAACGCCGAGGCTATCGACTCCGACTACGACTACTTCTTCATCCACGACCCGCAGCCCGCCGGCGTCCTCTCCAACATCCTCGAACGCGACCCCCGCGCCTTCGACGCCCGCTGGGCTTGGCGCTGCCACCTCGACACCACCGAATCCCTCCCCGAGGTATGGGACTTCCTCCGCCCCTACATCCAACTCTACGACTCCGTCATCTTCACCCAAGACACCTACGTCAACGGCGACCTCCCAGGCGCAGAAGTCACCATCATTCCTCCCGCCATCGACCCGCTCAGCACCAAGAACGTCGATATCCCCGACCAGGTGATACGCGACGTGCTCGACCGCTACTCCATCGACCCCGACCGCCCCATCCTCGCCCAGGTCTCCCGTTTCGACCCATGGAAAGACCCGCTCGGCGTCATCGACGTCTACCGCGAACTCAAAGCCCGCTTCCCCGCCCTGCAACTCCTTATGGTCGCCTCCATGGCCGACGACGACCCCGAGGCGTGGTCGTTCTATGAGCGCATCGTCCGCCGCGCCGGCGAGGACTACGACATCCACGTCCTCACGAACCTCAACGGCGTCGCCAACCTCGAAGTCAACGCCTTCCAGCGCGCCGCCGACGTCATCTTGCAGAAGTCCATCCGCGAAGGCTTCGGCCTCGTCATCTCCGAGGCGCTCTGGAAGGGCAAGCCCGTCGTCGCCGGCGAGGTCGGCGGCATCCCTATGCAGCTCATGCACGGCAAGGCCGGTTGGCTGGCCAACTCCACCGCCGAATTCTCCCGCGACGTAGGCGCGCTCCTCGAAGACCCGGGGATGGGCGCGCGCGTCGGCGAGATCGGACGCGAGCATGTCCGCGAGAACTTCTTGACCACCCGCCTCCTCGCCGACTACCTCAAGCTCATGCACAAGATGGGCTCCGGCGCCGCCCGCCACACCGACGCCGCCAAGCCAGGGCGGCGTGGAAGACCGCGTGCCGCCTGACGCATACCTCGGCATCGACCTCGGCGGCACCAAGATACTCGCGGTCGTCGGCGACGCCCAAGGCGCCGCCCTCGCCAGCGCCACCGTCTCCACCCCCGCGGGCGAATCGCCCCAAGCCGCTGTCGACGCCATCGACTCCGCCTCTCGCGCCGCCCTCGCCGACGCCCGGAGCTCCCTCGCCGACGTAGCCCGCGTCGGCATCGCCGCAGCGGGCGCCATCGACTCCGCCAACGGCCTCGTCGTCCACGCACCCCAACTCCCCGCATGGCGCAACGTCCCGCTTGTCGCCATGGTGCGCGAACGCCTCGGCCTCCCCGCCGTCATCGGCAACGACGCCGACCTCGCCGCCCTCGCCGAGCAGCGCTTCGGCGCGGGCAAAGGAGTCGCCAACCTCCTCTACGTAACCGTCAGCACCGGCATCGGCGGCGGCCTCATCATCGACAACCGCCTCTATCGCGGCCAGCACGGCTTCGCCGGAGAGATCGGCCACGTCAGCGTCCAAGCGGGCGGCAGGTACGGGCGCAGCATGGTCGCGGGCGCCGTCGAGAGCCTCGCCTCCGGCGCCGCCATCGCCCAGATCGCCCAGGAGCGCATCAATGCGGGCGAGGCGTCCGCCATCGAGCGCGGGCCGGATGGGGTAACCGCCCCCGCCGTCTTCGCCGCCTATCGCGCGGGCGACCCGCTCGCCGTCTCCGTCGTGCGCGACGCGATTGGCTACCTCGGTGCCGCCCTCACCACGTGGGTCAACATCCTCGATCCGGGAATTATCGTCATCGGCGGCGGGCTCTCCAACGAATGGGACGTCTACATCGAACCCGCAGTCCGCGTGATGCGCCAGCAAGCCTTCGCCGAGCAGAGCCGCGCCGTTCCCGTCGTCCCCCCCAGCCTCGGCGCCCCAGCCCGCCCCCGTTGCGCCATCGCCCACCCCCCCCCCCACACAGCCAAAACCAAGCCCCCCCCCCCCCCCGCCCAGCCAACCCCCCCCCCCACCCTCGGCGCCGAAGCCGGCGCCCTTGGCGCCATCGCCCTCGCCGCCGCCGACTCTGCCTAACCCTGGCCGCCCGCGCCAGGCGCCCTGCCTACCCGCGCCCGCTCCGCTCCGCCCGGCTCTCCCGCACCGACAGCGCAAAGGCCAGCGCAGAGAGCAGCACCGCGAGTCCCGCCCATATCAGGATCGCAATCCAGAAACCGCCCTCGAACCCGAACATCGCCGAACCTCCCGCCTCGCCAGGCCTTCCGGCCCCGCGCCCTCACTCTACCGCCCCACCGCCTCCCGCCGCAACCGCCCCCGCTGCTATACTCCCTTCCCGGTCTGCGTCCGCATGAGACGCTGGCGGAGGTGCGCGTGCCCGCTTTCGGTATCCTCGGCGCCCAGTGGGGCGACGAAGGCAAAGGTAAGATCGTCGACGTCCTCGCGGAGCGGGCGACTATGGTCGTCCGCTTTTCCGGCGGCAACAACGCCGGCCACACCGTCATCAACCACAAGGGCGAGTTCAAACTCCACCTCGTCCCGTCCGGCGTCTTCTGGCGCCACGTAACCCCCGTCATCGCCGCGGGCGTCGTCGTCGACCTCGCCCAACTCATCGAGGAGATCGACGCCCTCGAAGAGCGCGGCGTCGACACCACCCGCCTCCTCCTCAGCGACCACGCCCACGTCGTCATGCCCTACCACGTCCAGCTCGACCACCTCGAAGAGCAGGCGCGCGGCAACAACGCCATCGGCACCACCGGGCGCGGCATCGGCCCCGCCTACGTCGACAAGGCCGCCCGCGTCGGCGTCCGCGTCGGCGACCTCCTCGACGAAGCCTACCTCGCCGACCGCCTCGAACCCGTCGTCGCCCAGAAGAACGCCCTCCTTACCAAGGTCTACGGCGC
>JAPPFU010000218.1:2937-3757 GCA_028875085.1 Chloroflexota bacterium | reverse complement strand
CTGGACTCCCCGCGTGAAGAGGGTAAACGGAGGGGTTAGCGGCGGCGGGCGCGGGGGAGGGCGGCGGCGATCAGGATGATGCCGAGGGCGGCGAAGGTGAGGAGGAGGGACATCGCGAGGGCGTCGGCGGCGCGGCCTGTCTGCGCGGCCTCGTAGATGGCGATGGGGAGCGTGCGCGTGCGGCCCGGGACGCTCCCCGCCACCATGAGGGTCGCTCCGAACTCGCCGATGGCGCGCGCGAACGCCATGGCCGCGCCCGCCGCAACGGAGGGCCACGCGAGGGGCAGCGTTACGCGCAGGAACACGGCCGGTTCGTTCGCGCCCGACGCTCGCGCGGCCTCCTCGTAGAGCGGTTCGATCGCCTCGAAGCCCGCCTGGGCGGTGCGAATCAGGAAGGGCGCGGAGACGACGAAGGCTGCGAGGGCTGCGCCCGTCCAGTGGAAGACGGGCGAGAAGCCGAACAGGTCGTCGAGGGCGCCGCCGATGAGCGAGCGCCTGCCGACCGCTTGGAGCAGATAGTAGCCCAACACCGTCGGGGGCAGCAGCACGGGCGCGAGGACAAGCGCCGAGGCGATCCGCCGCCCTGGGAAGCGCTTGCGGGCGAGCAGCCACGCCGCCGGCAGGCCGAGCAGGACGCTCAGCGCGGTGGCGCTGACGCCGACGAGCAGGCTGAGGCGGAGCGCGTCCCAGTCCATGGTTTAGCGTTCCTCCGGTGGGGCGGGGGCGAGGCGGGGGGCTTCCCGCCGCCTCCGCCCTGATGCGTCGGGGCGGGTGTTGTGGTTGCGGGGGGGTATGCGTCGAGATTCCCGCTTTAGCGGGA
>JAPPFU010000218.1:1544-2927 GCA_028875085.1 Chloroflexota bacterium | reverse complement strand
TATTCCCGGGTTTGGCGGGTATTTTGGTGGTGGGGGGACCCCCCCAGGCCCCCCGCCGCGGGGCGGGCCGCCCCGCGCCGCTCCCCGCAGGAAGAGGGGCGTAGCCGTAGCGCTCGAGGCGCGCCGCCACCTGCGGTGCGGTGAGCAGGTCGGCGACGGCGGCGGCCTGCGGCGACGCTCCGTCGATAAGGGCGAGGGCGTGGACGAGATGCTCCGCGCCCGCCGCGCCCATCGGCAGGACGGTCAGCCCCTCCGCTAGGTCGGCGCGGGCCAGGGATAGAGGGACGATGGCGGCGTGGGCGTTGCCGCTCGCGGCGAGTTGGAGCGTCTGCGCGGCGTTGCCGCCGACGACCAGCCGCTCCTCGACGGTGGCGCGCAGCCCCGCCTCGTCCAGCGCCGCCATAGCCGCCGCGCCGTAGGGGGCGACTTCAGGGTTGGCGACGGCGACGTGACGCACGCGCGCGTCCGCCGCCAGGTCGCGCCAATCGGCGTGCGGGGACGCGTCCAGCGTCGTAACAAAGGCCAAGCGTCCGACGGCAAAGGGGCGGACGCTCCCCGGCGCAGCATGCTCCGGGGCGAGGCGCTGGGCGAAGGACTCGGAGGCGGAGAGGAAGAGGTGGATAGGCGCTCCTTGGCGCACCTGCTCGGCGAGCGCGCCGGATGCGCCGAATACGTAGGTTATCTCGACGTTGGCGCTCGCTTCGAGGTCGGCCTCGGCGTCGCGCAACAGGGGTTCGAGGCTGGCTGCAGCGCCGACGATGACCTCCGGCCTGCCGTCGTCGCCGGCGCATGCGGGGAGGGCGGCGGCGATAAGCAGGAGCGCGGCGAGGGCGGCGCTAGAGCGCGTCAAGCACCGCTTGGGCGTGGCCGTTGACCTTGACGTTGTCGAAGACGCGCGCGACTGCGCCTTGCTCGTCGATGATGAAGGTGGAGCGCACCGTGCCCATATAGACGCGCCCGTAGTTCTTCTTCTCGCGCCAGACGCCGTACGCCTGGACAACCGCCTTGTCCTCGTCGGCGATCAGCGGGAAGGAGAGGGCGTGCTTCTGCTTGAAGCGGCGGTGGGACGCCTCGCCGTCGGTGCTGACGCCGAGCACAATGGCGTTCTTGGCGTCGAAGGCCGCGATGTCGTCGCGGAAGGCACAGGCCTCCTTGGTGCAGCCGGGGGTGTCGTCCTTGGGGTAGAAGTAGAGGACGACCTTTTTGCCGCGGAAGTTGGAGAGCGAGACGCGGTCGCCTGCGTCGGTGGTTGCGGTGAAGTCGGGCGCGGGGTCGCCGGGTTGGGGCATAGTGGACCTCCTGGGGATAGGGTAGCGCATTCGCGCTCGAATCCCGGGGGGGGGGGGGGGGGGGGGGGGGGGGGGGGGGGGGGGGGGGGGGGGG
>JAPPFU010000218.1:0-1534 GCA_028875085.1 Chloroflexota bacterium | reverse complement strand
CCCAAATAATAAAAAAACCTTTTGTGGGGTAACCCCCCACGCCCCCAGCCGTGGGGCTGGCCGCCCCTCGGCACTCCCCGCGTTGGTCATGCGGACAGGTTTGAAACTTGTCCCTACGGAAAAGAAGATGGTAAGGGGGTTAGCCCTCGTGGACGCCGCAGAGGTTCATGGCGGTGAAGGCGTAGACCTTGGCGGCGGCTACGAGGTCGTCGACGAGCATGGCGCGGTTGCCCTCGTTGGTCATGGTCTCGCGCTGGCGGCGGGGGCCGTAGCAGACGCTGGGGATGCCGAGTTCGTTGAAGACGTTGTTGTCGCGCCACATAGAGAGCACCGGCGGCGCGGGCACGCCTGGCTCACCGCCCAGTACATCGGCGTGGGCGCGCTTGACGGCGTCGATGAGTTCGCCGGCGCCCTCGGCGATGTAGCCGCGCTTGTACTCGTAGGGAACGACCTCGCAGCCCTCGACGCCGAGGGCGTCCACGGCGGCTTGCACTTCGGCGATGACGGGCAGGGGCTTGCGGCCGGGGGCGAGGCGGACGTCGAGGTAGACGTAGGAGTAGTTCTCGGACGTGCGCACCTGCATGACCTGCGCCTTGGGAACGATGACGCCGCCCCAGAACTCGACCGTCTCGCGCTCCTGGTAGGCGCGCGCCCACTCCTCGCAGGCGATGATGACGCGCGCGGCCTTCTCGTGGGGGTTGGGGTTGTCCTGCCACGCCTCGCCGCGGTTGAGGCGGGGGGTGTAGACGCGGCGGCCCGGCACGCGGATGCGGAGGCGGACGTTGCCCGCGTCCGCCGCGATGATGGTGAACTCCGAGGTCTCGCCCACGAGCGCGTAGTCGGCGAGGACGCCGCGGTTGATCGCCCACTCGGTGCCGAAACCCTCGCCCGGGTAGTTGATGCCCTGGTGCTCGTCCACGGAGGGCGCGCCGGTCTCGAAGTCGACGCCCATCACGGTTACGTCGCCGTTGAGCGCAACGCCGGCCTTCTTGATGGCGCGGACGGCGATCATCTCGGCGCAGAGTTGGGCCTTGTCGTTGATCATGCCGCGCCCGTAGAGCATGGGGCCATCGACCCACGTGCCGCGCATCTTCACCTCGGATTCGGGCGCGTCGGGCGGGGGAGGCTCCCCGGCGTCCATGTGGGCGTTCATGATGAGGCTCTTGCCGCCGCCCGCGCCCTTCAGCACGCCGATGGCGTTGACCGCCTCGTCGGTGATGCGCTGGAGGTAGGCGGGGATGCCCGCCGCCTTGAACCAGTCGGCGACGGCCTCGCCGACGGCGATGGTGTGTCCGGCGTAGTCGGGCAGGTTGCCGACGAGCAGGCAGAGGTCGAGCAGGTCTTGGCGGTCGGCGTCGACTACGCGGGCGACCTTGTCGAACGCGGTTGGGTCGGCCATGCGGTTCCTCCGAAGCGAACGTAGGGAAGGGGAGGCGGGGGCACCTCCGCGCGTACCGTATCGCAGGGGCTGGGGAGGGTCAACGAAAGGCCCCCCACCCACCCCCAAAGAGATGAAAAGTTTCCTGTGGGGGAT
>JAPPFU010000213.1 GCA_028875085.1 Chloroflexota bacterium | reverse complement strand
GTCCTGGTCAACGCCCAGCACCGGGCCGCCCTGCTCCGCGTGAGCGTCGGCCAGCGCGGTCAGCAGCGCGGACAGCGGGCTTTGGCCCTGGGCGAGAAAGGCGGCGAGGCGGCGCAGCGTTGCCCCGCGCATCCCCTTGGCGCGCTTCACCAGTTCGAGATAGGCGAGCCTGACCATCTCCGCCTGGCCCGCCAGGCCGCCGGCGCCCGGCGCTGCAACCCCCAGGGCGGCGCAGAGGCCGCTCAGCGAGGGTGCGGCCTCCTCCGGCGCGACGTAGGCGGCCAACTCGCCCACGTCCCACACGGTGGTAGGTAGGTTGGCGCCGGGGTCCTCCAGCACCGCGAAGGCCGGGCCGACGCCGTGGCCGATGACGGGCGCGCCGCCCACGAATGCCGCGACACCCTCCGCGCCGCTCTCGTAACACTCCGGCTGTCCCTCGCCCCCGAAGCGCACGGCGGCGGCCTCGCGGACGCGCAGACGGTTCCCCGCAAGTTGCGCGCGAAGAGCAAGCGCGACCACGGGCGCGTCGGCGGCGTACGCGCCCAGAGGCCGCTGGCCGGAGAGGGACAAACTCACAGCACAGGCAATCTACGGCCCCCCGCCCCTCCCTGCAAGCCGCGCCTGACGCGCAGTTACAGGCTCCGGGGGAATCCGAGTTCGTTGGCGGCAGCCTTTAACGGAGGCAGTGAGTTCATCCGCGCGAGGTGGGGCAGGCCGATTACCTCTGCCCCAGCAATCTCTCCGTGTGCGATACGGCCAACCTTCAGCCTGAATGTGCCGTAGACCTCCACCTTCTTCTCTTTCTCTATCCCGAGATTGGAGCCACGGAGCACGCCCCAAACCGACTTACCTTCCCCGTTGCCATTGCACACGATGACGCGCGGACGGACGTGCGCCAGAACTTCCATCGCTAAGGCAGCCCCACGCCGCCAAGTCTCATCGCTCAGAGCACCGACGCCAATAGACCGGAGGGGCACGATTTCAAAGCACGCCGCGCTGCGGAGAACCTCTCGCCACCGCTGCCCGAACAATATCTCGAAGGCTTTCCACGCCCGTTTCTGATGGCTGGGGCCGGAACCCTTCCAATGGCGGTCATCCAGCCAGGCGCAGTAGTCGTCGTAGTCGTATGGCCAATTGAGAACGCCAAGCTGCCTGTCGGTTGCCTCCGATTCCGCCCCGCCGCCCGGGTTGGCGCCGATGAAGGCCACCTCTGCGCCCTTCTCGATGCTGCTCGCCGAGCAGTACCACGGCCTCATGCCGTAGACAGCGTCGCCACGGGCGTTGGCCTCCATGAGCAGCGCCTCCGCCTTGCGCTCGAATCCGCGTGCGATGGGAAAGGCGGTCATACTCTCAATGCTCACCTTTTGCTACGCCCGCCCCGCCAGCGCGTCCGTCTTCGCCGCCATCACGAAATCGTTGCGATGGAGATTGCCAATCGCGTGCGTCGTCCAACTCACCTCCACCCAGCGATACTCGATCACGATGCGCGGGTGATGGTCTTCGGCATCCGCGGCCTCGCCCAAGGCGGCGGCGAACGCCTGCCCCTCCGCCATACTGCGAAAGGGGTAGCGCTTGCAGAGCGCCCGCGCCCCCTCCTCCTCGACGATGTGCCAGCCGTCCAACTGCGCCAACAGCCCCGCCAGCGCATCGTCCTCCACGGCCGGAGACCCGGGGCGGCAGGCTACGCAACGCTCGCTCGCCAGGTTCGCCATCCGCGCGCCTCCGGGGAAGTGATGCGCCCAGTCTACGCGAAGCCGCCCCCTACGGAGCAAGGAGCGCCGAGGGGCGGCCGGCCCCTTGGCTGGGGGCGTGGGGGTATCCCCCACAAAAGGTTTTTCTATTTCTTCGGGGCGGGGGGAGTAGTTACGCAAACGGCTCCGACGCCGAGAGCACCGGCGCGGCGCAAGCATCGTAGCCCTGCGCGGTCAGGCGCTCGCAGATGGCTGAGGCCTCCGCCGCATCCCCCGCGAGCGCGAACAGCGACGGCCCCGCGCCCGCCAGACACGGATTGCGCGCGCCCGCATCCCGAAAGGCGCGCAGCCGCCCATCGTGCCCAGGATGCGCCTGCGCCGCCACCGCGTCGAACACGTTGCCCTCCGCAGCCCCCACTGCCTCCCCCGCGCGGAGGCGCCGCGCAACCTCCGCCGTAGCCTCGCCGCCGGAGTAGTGGGCGGCGTCGAGCAGCCCGTACAGGCGCGCGGTCTTGGCCTGCGGCCCGGGCGGGTCGGACGCGAGCAGCAGCACGGCGTAGGCTTCAACCGGCGGCGGCAGCGCCTCCAAGTCGGCGCCGCGCCCCGTCGCAAGCGCCGTCCCGCCTCGCAGAAAGAACGGAACGTCGCTGCCTAGCGACGCCGCGACCTCCGCAAGCGCCTCGTCCGGCAGCGAGATGCCCCACAACCGGCGCAAGCCGAGCAACACCGCCGCCGCGTCGCTGCTGCCGCCCCCAAGCCCCGCCGCCGCCGGGATGCGCTTGGCAAGCGTGATGCGCGCCCCCGCGCGAACCCCTGCGGCGTCTCGCAGCGCCTTGGCCGCGTCGAGCGCAAGGTTGCCCTCGACGGGCGCCGCCCCCGGCGGCTTCACCGCCAGCGAAAGTCCGGCGGCGGGATCGAGTCCCACCTCGTCGCACAGCCCAACAGCCTGAAGAACAGCGCGCACCTCGTGATAGCCGTCCGAGCGCCGCCCCAGCGCCTCCAGCGCCAGATTCACCTTGGCCGGGGCGAGGATAGTTAACACGGCGCTCATAGGCTAACCTTAGCGGGGTGTGCAGAGGGGCGGCCAGCCCCTCTGCTGGGGGCGTGGGGGTATCCCCCACAAAAGATCTTTATCTTCTCCCCTACGCCGGCTCCCGCAGAAACGCCACCACCTCCCGCTCGAACTCGCGCGGACGGATGCCCTGCGCGCTGTGGCTGCCCCCCTCGATGATGGCCAGCCGCGAGTTGGGCAGCGCCTCGTGCTGGCTGTGCGCGTGCTCCAGGCCGATGGCCGTCGGGTTGGACCCCCACACGATGAGCGTCGGCGCCTGCACCTCCGGCAACTTGTCCAGCAGCAGGTACTTCTGACGCTGCTCCATATCGTGCGTGGCCTGGATCAGCGCCAGCCACGCCTCGCCCCGGCCCGGGCGGCGCGCCAGTTCGTACAACTCGTCGATCGCCTCGTCTGGAACCTCGATGTTATCCCCGTACGCCCACACCATCCGCTCGCGGATGTAGTCCTTCTCCGGCGGCGCCCACTCCGTCGGCGCGGGCGGCCCCTGCAGGTTGGCGCCCGCGTTGCCCACCAGCAGCAGCTTCCGCACCCGCTCCGGGTAGCGCCACGCGAACAGCGCCGCGAACCAGCCGCCCAGGCTCTGCCCGCCCACGTCCGCCCGCTCGATGCCCAACGAGTCCATGAACCCGCGCAGCATCTCCACGAACGTGTCGAACGTGTAGCCGGACGTCGGCAGGTCGGACTTGCCGTAGCCCAGCACGTCAATGGCGTACACGTGAGCCGCTTGGCTCAGCGCCGGCATATTGATGCGCCACTGCTCCCCTGACAGCAGCGCGTCGCGCCCATTGAGCAGCAGCAGCGGAAAGCCCTCGCCCGCCTCGATGTAGCGGATGCGGTGGCCGTCAGCGGTCGTGAAGTCTTCCCGAATCTCAACCGACTCCGTCGCCATAGCGCCCTCCCTCGCGGAACTGGCCGCGATTCTACGCCACCAATGCCCCCCACGCCACGCCGCCAAGCGCTCCTTGACAACCGCGCAGCCCACGCCGTACCATCATCAGCGCCTACTATGATG
>JAPPFU010000138.1 GCA_028875085.1 Chloroflexota bacterium | reverse complement strand
GTCCTCGACGGAGAGGCTGATGCCCTCCATCTGCGCCCCGTCGCGCAGCGTCGTGTCGTACAATGTTACCGGTGCCTGCCCCATGTCGGCCCTCCTCGGCGCGTTGCGCCTTCTCCCTTCAACGACAAAAAGCCCATCCGCCTAGGCGGACGGGCTTTGCTTCCCGCGGTACCACCACCATTCCCCCTGCGCGCAGGGGGCGCTCGTCGGGGCGCCATCACGCCCCGGCCGTTGATAACGGGCGGCTCCCCGGTCGGGTCTACTAGCCCGTAGCGGGCGTTCGGCCGACGGCTCGGGAGGGATATTCGGTCAGGGACAGCGCACCGGCTCCCACCAATGCCCGGCTCGCTCGGCGCTGGCGCCCCGCCTACTCGTCTCCGTCGCAGCCTGATGGAAGTGTAGCAGGCGCGCCCGTGCGCGTCAACGGGTTGCGTGGGCACCCGGCGTTGCCTAATCGCAGTTGTAGACTGCCGCGAGTGATTGCAAAGCGGCGAGGGATAGGCGCGGCGCCGGCGGACGCGGATGCGGGCTGACGCCCTCGGGCAGGCCAGGCCGCCCTCCCGCTGGCTGATGCTGGGGCTGGTCTGGGTCGCCTACGCCAGCTTTGGCCTGACCACCGGCAGCCTCCCGCCGCTCGTAGGCTCCATCACCACCGACCTGGGCATCTCCAGCACGCAGATGGGCGTGGTGCTCGGCGCGTGGCAGCTGGTCTACATCGGGACGGCGGCGCCGCTGGGCGCGGTGGTCGACCGATTCGGCGTGCGCCGCTCGGTGGGCGTGGGGCTGGCGGTAATCTGGCTGTCCCTAGCGCTGCGCGGTCTCGCCGTTGACTTCTTCACCCTCTTCGGAGCGGTCGCGCTCTTCGGGTTCGGCGGCCCCATCATCTCCACCGGCGCGCCGAAGATGGTGTCGCAGTGGTTCGGTGGAGGCGAGCGCGGCCTCGCCGCCGGCATCTACAACACCGCACCGGTGAGCGGCATCGCGATTGGGTTCGCTACCGCGCCGACGCTTGTCGAGCCGCTAACGGGGAGCTGGCGTGGCGTCTCGCTCGTCTACGGCGCCGTCATGCTGGTCGTCCTCGCCGTCTGGTGGCTCTTGGCGCGCGACGCGCCGGCGTCCAACGACGCGCCAGGCGTTGTCCAGAGCGGCGGACGAGGCCGCGGCGCGGCGCGCGAACTGCTGCGCCTCCGCAATGTCCAGGTCATCCTGCTCTTCGCCGTCGGCTCCTTCACCATCAACCACGGATTGCAGAACTGGCTGCCGACGCTGCTGCGCGACGACGGCATGACCGCTGCCCAGGCGGGCGCATGGACAGCGGTGGCCACGCTTGCCGGCGCGGGCGGCCTGCTGCTGATTCCCAGCCTGGCGCGCTACGGCTGGCGCCGCTGGGCGCTGGCCGCCTTGCTGGTCGTGACGGCCGCCTCGACGCTCGGTCTCGGCACGCTGAGCGGAGGCGCGCTCGTCGGCGCGATGATGGCCGGGGCGGTGGTGCGCAGCGGCCTTGTGGCAGTCGCGCTGCTGGTGCTGATGGAGACGCGGGGCGTAGGCGCGCTTCGGATGGGCACGGCGGCGGGACTCTACTTCGCCGTGGCGGAGGTCGGCGGTTTCGGCGGCCCCTTCCTGCTCGGTGCCGTGCGCGATGGCACGGGGGGATTAGCGGCGGGGATGCTGGCGCTCGCCGCCCTTGCCGCCGCCCTCGCGCTCCTCATGCCGTTGGTGCGGGAGCCGAAGGGGGTGAGGGAAAATCTATGATTGAGATGTGCGGTTGACGTGCGACTGAACGGCTTCAATAAGCGCCATCCTAGCCTCCTGTGTGAGATGTGCGCACGCTAGCGCCACCATTGCTTACGGGCAACAGGCGTTTGACGCAGCCCCGCCTAGAACCACCCCTGGCCCTTGATCACTCCCCGCAGGAAGGCCACTTGGCCGACGTGCTGCACGTTGTCGCCCAGGATGAGCGCCAGCATCGTGCCGAGCGTCATCGGCGGAGCGCCGGGGCGTAGGGCGGGGTGCTCCACGTCGAGGTCGGTCTCGCTCAGAGAGGCGACGAATGCGCCGGTGCGCTCGCGGACGGCCTCGTAGAACGCCAGCAGCGTCTCCACGCTCTGCGGGTCGAAGGCGTGGACGTTGTCGGGCGTCCACTGGACGGAGTCGTCGCTGATGCCGAACTTGGCCGCCCAGCCGCCCTCGTCCCACTCCGTCTCCTTGCCCTGGACGCGGGAGAGGATGTTGTCTTGCACGCGCGTCAGGTGCATCACCATCCAGCCGATGGGGTTGCTGCCCGGCCCGGCGGGTTGCGCGCGCAGGTCGGCGGGCTCGAGGCCCTCGAGGCTGCGCCGGAGCGTGGCCTCCGCGCGGGAGAGGGCGGTGAGGAAGAAGTCGGTGGCGTTCATCGGTGCTCCTTTGGGCGGGGGTTGCGGGGGCGCTAGGCGTTCTGCCAGCCGAAGCCGTGCCAGTGGCCGCGCAGATAGGCTATCTGCCCGGCGTGCTGCGTGTTGTCGTTGACCACGCTGACGAGGCGAACGGCGACGGTGGGCTTCGGATCCCACCGCGACTCGTCGAGGACGCGGTCAAGGTCGTCGGGCTGCAGCCCCGCGAGGTATTCGGTGCTGCGCGCGAAGACGGCATCGTAGTGCGCAAGCAGCAGGTCGGCGCTCTCGACGGAGAATTCGGCTACCTGCGCGGGCGTCCAGCCGAAGCCGATGTCGTTGGCGGGCGGCATCCCGAAGCGCTCGCACCAATCCTCCGCCGTCCACGCCGCCTCGCGCCCGGCCAGGTCGGACAGGTGGTTGTCCTGTACGCGCGTCAGGTGCCAGGCGAGCCACGCCATCGAGTTGGCGTCGGCGCTGGGCATCTTGCGCAGCGTCTCCGCGTCCACCCCCGGCAGACAGCGGTGGAGCGTGTCGCGGACGCGGCTCAAGCCGTCGGCGATGAGTGCGGCGCCTTCCATGCGGGGCCTCCTTCGGCGGCGTGCGGCGCGCGCAACTATAGCAGGACGCGGCGCACCGGCGGGACGCTCCACGCCCCGGCTGAGAGAGCGCCTCGGTGGTATGATGCGCGTCTGGGGGCACGCTGCATGGCGCTACGCCGCGTCGATACCCACGTCTTCCCTGAACACCGCGCCGCCGTGAGCGCCGATTGGCTCGAACGGGTGGCGTCGGCGGCGCTCGATGTCGTAGACCCCGGCGGCGGCGCCGGGGTCAGCGTGGTCGTCGCGGACGATGCGACGCTCCGCGAGTTGAACCGCCGCTTTCGCGGCCTCGACGAGGTCACGGACGTGCTGTCCTTCGGCGCCCGCGGCGAGGGCGAGGAGGCGCCGGACGGTCCCACCTTCCCCGCCGCGCCGGGCGAGGAGTCCATCGGCGAGGTGGTGGCGTCGCTGCCGCAGGCGGAGCGCCAGGCGCGGGAGCGGGGCGCGCCCGCCGAGCACGAATTGGCGCTGCTGGTGGTGCACGGCGTGCTTCACTTGTGGGGCTACGAGCACGGGACGCCGGAGGAGACGGAGGCGATGCAGGCGGTGGAGCGGACGGTGTTGGCGGCGCTGTTCGGCGCGGAGGCGCGGGCATGAGCGAGGTGCTCTACCGCAAGTGGCGCCCCGTGCGCTTTTCCGACATCGTCGGCCAGTCCGCGATTACGCAGACGCTCAGCCACGCCGTCGCCTCGGGGCGCACTGCCCACGCCTACCTCTTCTGCGGGCCGCGCGGCACCGGCAAGACCAGTTCGGCGCGCGTGGTCGCCAAGGCCATCAACTGCCTCGGACGCGAGGAGGGCGCCGCCGACCCCGATGGGA
>JAPPFU010000071.1 GCA_028875085.1 Chloroflexota bacterium | reverse complement strand
TCGCCCGCCGCGAGCAGGTCAATGCCCTTGTCGGCGGCGCCCTGCGCAAGGGCGGCGAGGTCGAGGGCGGGGCTGACGCCGCGGGCGTAGCGCGAGTGGAGATGCAGGTCGGCGGTGAAGGTCACGCGCCCATTAGACGCTGTGGGAAAGGGAACCGTCCAGCGGGGAGAGGGGGCGGGCAGCTCTTGAAGTGCCCCTACAGAGAATCCGCCGCTCAACGCACAACTATTTCCTCGTCCCCGAAGAGGCCGCTCTTCACACGAATCTCCTCAGGCTCATCTGTGTAGTACAGGTACCCCGTAGTCTCTGCGCCGCTGATGAATTCCGTGAATGACACCAGATTCGACGGGCAGTCAAAGCAGTAATCAGGGTCCAGCACCTGACCGCCGACCACTGCGCCGACGTTGCCTCCGAAGAATTCATTCGTCTGGTCGGCTGTGTTCCTCAGTCTTACCTTCACTCGATGGGTTACGTCTGAGAAACTATTGCCAGGATGGTAGGCTTCGGGCGCGCCGATAGTAAGCTCAAACCCATCGGTATTGAACGATTCTCCGAAGCCTACGATGGGCGGCATTTGGGGCATGGCAGTCGGTATGTCTGCCGGGCGCAGGCATACTGCGGCAGGGAGAGTTATCGAGTTGCCCAGTACAGCCGCATAAGTATACTCACCTGCCGTTATCCCGACGAAAGCTATAATGTCACCTTCGAGGACCCTCCCCCCTGCGGCGCTAAAGCAGGAGTGCCCATCTTCTGACTGAGCCAAGATCGTGTCTGTCCATCCCCATCCTTCATCTGTAATGTTTATCCGCATCGCTACGGCATTAGGAGCATTTTCAACACCGATAATCTGCACGACTTCGCCATGAAATGTGTAACAATCTCCCTCGGTGGGGTATCGCGCCAAATTCTCGTAATCTGCACTAGGTAGCGCCTCCGAACACAAAGCTGCCGTCGGCGTGGGCAGGGGCGTAGGCGTAGGGGTCAGCGTCGGCGTAGGTGTGGGGGGAGCAACAGTCGACGAGGACGCCCCATTCTCGGATGCGCCAGGCACGCCTCCGCCTCCGGACTCTTCGCACGCTGCGCTTGCAAGGAGGATGCCAAGCGACAGCACCACTCCGACCAATCCGGCTTTGCCCACTTTGACCTCTTTATAGGCTTATAGTCTATGGCCGCATAGTCTATGCGGGGCTAGCGTCCTGTCAAGTGGACGCTTACCAGGAAGCCTTCGGCCAGCAGGTGCGGCGCTTGCGCCACAGGCTGGGCGCTACGCAGGAGGAGGTGGCGCACCGCGCCGGGCTGCACGTGACCTACCTGTCGGGCATCGAGCGCGGCATCCGCAACCCCTCGCTCAAGAACATCCGCGCCCTCGCCCAGGCGCTCGGAGTTGGCGCCGCCGAGCTATTCGCATTCGAGGACGCCGGGGCATAGGCGCCGCCCCTGCCTGCGTTCGCGACGCCGAGCGAGAGGAAGGCGATGGCGCGCCCGCTCGAATCGAGGCGAGATTCCCGCTTTCGCGGGAATGACGGGCGATAAGCGTGGCGGCGTCCACTCGCCCGCGCCGTGGGCTGATGGTAGAATGCGGCGACGGCCAACGCGCCGAGGAGGAAGCGCCGGAGCATGGGAGCGACGCACGTGGCGGTAACCATCCGCAACCCCGCCGAGCCGGAGCTGGCTTGGGAGGGGCTGCGGTGGTAGCGACGCGGCTGTCGGGCGCGCGGGCGGCGTGCGAGACGCTGCTGCGGGAGGGCGTGGACACGGTGTTCGGCCTTCCGGGCGGCGCGATCCTGCCCTTCTACGACGCGTTGTGGCACTATCCGCAGTTGCGCCACGTGCTGGTGCGGCACGAGCAGGCGGCGGCGCACGCGGCGGAGGCGTACGCGCGGGTTACAGGGCGCGTGGGCGTGTGCATCGCCACCTCCGGCCCCGGCGCGACGAACCTGATTACCGGCTTGGCCGCGGCCAAGATGGACTCGACGCCGGTCGTGGCGATCACGGGGCAGGTGGCGCGCAACTTCATGGGGACGGAGGCGTTTCAAGAGTGCGCCACCACGGCTATGGCGGCGCCCGTCATCAAGAAGGCCATCCTAGTGATGGACCCCGCCGACGTGGCGTCCGCCATTCACGAGGCGTTTCACGTCGCCCGCGAAGGGCGCCCCGGCCCTGTGCTGGTCGATCTGCCCAAGGACGTGCAAGCGGAGGAGTTCGAGTTCGCCGAAGGCGCCGCTCCCCTGCCCGCCCCGGCGTTCGGCGCGGCCAACGGGGCGGACGTCGCGGAGGCGGCGCGGCTGCTGAACGAGTCGGCGCGCCCGGTCATCATTGCGGGGCACGGCGTCCACATCGCGGGCGCGTCGGCGGAGTTGCGGGAGTTGGCGGAGCGGGCGAACGCGCCGGTGCTGAACACGCTCCACGGCACGGGAGCCTTCCCGCGCAGCCACCGGCTGGCGCAGGGGATGCTGGGGATGCACGGGATGTATTGGAGCAACATCGCCACCCACGAGGCCGACCTGGTGCTCGGGGTGGGCGTGCGGTTCGACGACCGCGTCATCGGGCGGCCTGGCTCGTTTGCGCCGGACGCGAAGATCGTGAAGATCGACGTGGAGCCGCAGCACATCCAGAAGAACGTGCCCGCCGCACTGGGGCTGGTGGGCGACGCGAAGGTAATCCTGCACGCGCTGCTGCCGCTCGTGCGCCGCGCCCCACGCGAGGGGTGGTTCGAGCGACTGGCGGAGCTGCGGCGCGAGCACCCAAGCGTCGACGTGCCGGACAGCAGCGTCGTAACGCCGCAACAGGTGCTGAGCGAACTGGACAGCATCCTGCGACGGGAGGCCGACCCCATCGTGATAACGGGCGTGGGGCAGCATCAGATGTGGGCGGCGCAGTTCCTGACGCTCGATCAGCCGCGCTCGTTCGTCACCTCCGGCGGGCTGGGCGTGATGGGGTTCGAAGTGCCGGCGGCCATCGGAGCGCAGGTAGGACGGCCGGGCGCGTCGGTGTGGAGCGTGGCGGGCGACGGCGGCTTCCAGATGACGCTCCAGGAATTGGCGACCATCGCGCAGGAGCACCTGCCGGTGCGGTTCGTGGTCATCAACAACGAGTACCTGGGGATGGTGCGGCAGTGGCAGGAGGCGTTCTACGACCACCACTACAAGGCGGTGAGCATGGCCAGCTTCGACTACGTGAAGCTGTGCGAAGCGTTCGGCATCGCCGCGCGGTGCGTTACGGAGAAGGAAGAGGTAGCGGAGGCGCTGGCGGAGGCCGCCGCCCACCGCGGCCCGTACCTCATCGACTTCCGCGTCGCGCCTGAGGAGAACGTCTACCCGATGGTGCCGCCGGGCGCGTCCTTGGGAGAGACGGTGGAAGATCCGCGCGTGCTGCATCACCGGCAGGAGCTCAGCGCCGCGCCGGAGGGCGCGGTCAGCTACCCGTAGCGGGCTAGCCCGCCGCCGTTCTGTCCTCCTCACCCCCACCCCGTAATCGAAGCGAGATTCCCGCTTTCGCGGGAATGACGGATAGTGTGGGGGATACTCCCACGCCCTCAGCCGAGGGGCTGCCCCCCCTCGGCGCACCCCGCTAGAACCATTGGGGCGCCCCTCCCCTGCCCTACGCCGGCGCCTCGCTGACGGCGGCGTCGAGGTAGGCGAGCGTGCGGGTGGTAAACTCGACCATGTTGGCGGCGCGGTCGGAGAGGCCGGTCTCGATGGCCTCGGCGCGGCTGATAGGCCCGGCGACGGCGAGGTTGGTGCTGCCGACGGCGCCGCCGAAGCGCCCGCCCGTCGGCCCGGCGAGGCCGGACTCCGCGATGCACCAG
>JAPPFU010000232.1 GCA_028875085.1 Chloroflexota bacterium | reverse complement strand
CTTGTGGGACGTGCCGCAGGACACGGCGCTGGCCTACGCCATCGTGCTCCACCTCACGCTCTTCCTGCCGCCCATCCTCATCGCCGCCGTGGTACTGCCGCGGGAAGGGATGGGCTCCTTGGCGGCGCTCAGGGAGCGGCGCCGCCAGGCTGAGGAGCGCGCGAAAGAGGCGGCGTCCTAGCGCCAAGCGGTTGCCCCGCCCGCCGCGCGCCGCTAGCATCGGAGAGCGGCCAATGACTGAGCGGAGGGGACGGTTCGATGCGGATTCTCGACTTCATGGAGGCCAACGGCCACGAGCAGTTGGCGGTGTGGACGGACCCCGGCGCGGGGCTGCGCGCCTTCATCGCCATCCACGACACTACCCTAGGCCCCTCGCTCGGCGGCACGCGCGTCTGGGCGCACCCGACGGAGGACGACGCGCTGTTCGACGTGCTGCGGCTGTCCCAGGCGATGACCTACAAGTCGGCGGCGGCGGGACTTGACTTCGGTGGCGGCAAGGCGCTGATTATGGCCGACCCGCGCACGGACAAGACCGAGGCGATGTTCCGCTCCTATGGGCGGTTCGTGGAGTCGCTTGGGGGGCGCTACGTAACGACGGAAGACGTCGGCTCCACGCCCTACGACCTTGAGGCGTCGGCGCGGGAGACTAATCACGTAGTGGGGCTGCCGGTGGAGCGCGGCGGCAGCGGCAATCCGTCCACGATGACGGCCTACGGCCTCTACCAGGCGATGCGCGCCGCGGCCAAGGCGCGTTGGGGCGGCGACGACCTCGCCGGGCGCTCCGTCGCGCTCCAGGGCTTCGGCAACGTCGCGTCGTCTCTGGCCGAGCATCTGCTCGAGGCCGGCGCGCGCCTCATCGTCGCCGACGTAGACCCGGCCAAGGCGGAGCGGGCGGCGGCGCTCGGCGCAACCGTCGTCGGCGTGGACGACATCCTGGCGCAGGAGTGCGACGTGCTCGCGCCGTGCGCGCTTGGCGGCGTGCTGAACGAGCGCTCGATCCCCGCGCTGCGCTGCGAGGTTATCTGCGGCGCGGCCAACAACCAGTTGCTGTCGCCCGAGGACGCCGAGCGCCTGCGCGAGCGGGACATCCTCTACGCGCCGGACTACATCGTGAACGCGGGCGGCGTCATCAACGTTTCGTTCGAGGTGGGGCGCGCGTATGACGAGGAGGCGGCGCGCGCCAAGACGGCGCGGATATACGACACGCTGGAGCAGGTGTTCGCTATGGCGCAGGAACGCGGGGTAACCACCGCCGCCGCCGCCGACCTCATCGCCGAGGAGCGCCTGGCCGCCGCGCGCGCGGAGCGGGCCTAGCCCGCCGCCCACAGAGCCAAGGCCCGCTTGACCGGCCAACCCGCCTGGTACGTCAGGACGCCCTTCTTCTACGGCTGGGCGATTGTCGCCGCCGCCTTCTTCGCCAATCTGATATCGACCGGCGTGCAGTTGTGGTCGCTCAGCGTGCTCGTCGTGCCGATGCTGGACGAACTGGCCGATTGGAGCCGCGCGGATGTGTTCGGCGCAATGACCGTCCGCTCGTGGATTGCCACTGTTGGCACGCTGCTGCTGGGGCGCTATATGGATCGGCGCTACGGCGGCATGGCGCTGATGGTTGCGGGCGGTGTGCTAGGCGGCCTGTCGGCGGGCATGGCGGCCTTCGCGCATGAGCCGATCGAGTTTATGTTGTGGTTCGGCGTGGTCGGCGGAATCGCGGGGCCCGGGCAGGCGTACATCGTCTCCAACGCCATCGTCTCCAAGTGGTTCGTCCGCCGCCGCGCGCAAGCGTTGTCGCTGTCCACGATGGGCACCGGCGCGGCTGCTCTGGTGATGCCCCTGGCGGTAACGGCGCTCATCGGAGTGGTGGGCTGGCGCGATACGTGGCTCGTGCTGGGGATAGCGACCGTCGTCATCACCGTGCCCTTGTCGCTGCTGATGCGCCGCCAGCCGGAGGACGTTGGACTGCTGCCGGATGGCGACGAAGGCGTGGACGCGGGCGGGGCGGCTTCGCGCGCGGCGCAAGAGCGCAGCTTCACGGCGCGGCAAGCGCTCCGCATGCCCGCCACGTGGCTGATGGCGGGGGCGATGACGATGGCCAGCGTCTCCATCCTCGGCCTGCCGACGAATCTCGTGCCGATGTTGACCGACCGTGGGTTGGGGAGCGAGGCGGCGGCGGGCGCGCTCACGCTCTACGGGGCGATGTCGGTCGCGGCGCGGTTCGGCTGGGGTTGGGTGGCGCAGCGCACGCACGTGCGGACGGCGGTGATGCTGCTGGGCGTCTACGCGACGGTGGTTACGGCGCTCTTCCTCGCGGCGGGCGGGCTTACGCCGCTGCTGTTCGTCCTGGCGGCAGGAACGGGGTTCGCCGTCGGAGGCATCGTGGTGCTGAATCCGCTGTCGTGGCCGACCTACTTCGGGCGCGAGCACGTGGGCGCGATCTTGGCGGTGGTGATGCCGGTAACCGCCATCGGCGGCTCGACGGGGCCGTACATCATGGCGAAGGCGTACGACTGGACGGGCGACTACGCTATCGGCATAGCCATACTGGCGGTGGCGTGGGCGCTCTGCGCGCTGCTGATGCGCTTCGCCAAGCCGCCGAGCCGCGCGGCGCTCACCCCTGCGCCTTTACCAGCATAAGCGCGAGTTTCATCGCCGAGGTCGCCTTGACCGCGTGGACTGCGCCTGGCTCGACGCGCAGCCACGTTCCCGGCAGCAGTCCCACCTCGGCCTCGCCGACGGAGGCGCGCCCCGCGCCCTCAAAGACGTAGAGTGCGACAGGCCTTCGCGACGTGTGCTCGCCTAACTCTGCGCCTGGCGCAAGCGCGAGGACGACCAGCGTGAGGTCAGGGCCGTCGTACACCTTGGCGCTGGCGGCGCCTTGCTCCGGCGTCTCGACGGCGCCGCCGAGGCTGCGGGCGAGGAAGAAGGGTGCGTCCGGCGCTTCGCTCACGCGACGCCCCACTCCTCAAGTTGCGCGTCGCTGATGCCGAAGAAGTGCGCCACCTCGTGCACCACCGTCTCGCGCACCTGCTCCACGACCTCTTCCGCCGTGGCGCAGTCCTCCTCGATAGGGCCTTGGAAGATAGTGATGCGGTCGGGCAGGGCGAGGTTGTAGCCCTCGCGCTCGGTGAGGGGCACGCCCTCGTAGAGGCCGTACAGCAGGTCATCCTCGTCCAGTCCGGCGTCGTTGAGCTGGTCGGGCGACGGCCACTCCTCCACCAGCACGTCCACGTTCTCGAGGCGGTCGAGGAAGGCGGGGGGCAGTCCGGCGAGGGCGTCGCGCACCAGCGCCTCGAAGTCGTGGGCGCGCACGGCTAGGCGGCGAGGCCGAGTTGCGCGCGGATGGCCTTCAACTTGTCTACGTTCGGCTTGTCGGGGCCTTCTCCCTCGTAGCCGGGCACCTCGAGATAGAAGGGCACGTCGTTGAAGGCGGGGTTGGCCAGCACCGACTCGAACGCCTCGATGCCCATGAAGCCATCGCCGATGTTCTCGTGGCGGTCGACGCCGAAGCCCAGTTCGCGCTTGGAGTCGTTGCAGTGGACGGCGGCCAGCAGGTCGAGGCCAATCTCGCGGTCGAACTCCTCCAGCATCGCGCTCACGCCGTCGGGCGTGCGGAGGTCGTAGCCTGCGGCGAAGGCGTGCTGCGTGTCGATGCACGCGCGGACGCGGGAATCGTCGACCGCTCGGATGATGCGCCCTATCTCGTTGAACTTGGAGCCGATGTGGTCGCCCATGCCCGCGCTGTTCTCGATGATGAGTTGCACGTCGGCGGGGGAGTTGTCCAGCACGCGGTTCATGTTCTCGACGATGCGCCGGAACACCGCCTCGAAGCCGGCGCCCTTGTGGCTG
>JAPPFU010000088.1 GCA_028875085.1 Chloroflexota bacterium | reverse complement strand
CCTCAAGGGCGGCCCCCGCGGGTGCTCCGCGGGGGCCGCCGCATATTAGTGGCGGCAACTGCGTCAATATATTGTTTTGGTAAGGTGCGCGGCCACTAGATACGCGACCCAGTGGCATCCTCTTTCGAAGACAGCGCCAGTTATCCCAGGCGGCGCAATCGTTTGTCAAGAGGCGCTTGGCTGGATTTGCCCGATATATTGGAGTAATCCATTCGCTGCTACTATATCTAGGGCATAGAGGGAGGGTGCGATGGCCGGCGACAGCGAGACGGCGGTGCGCGAGGCGCTCGCGCAGCTAGGCGTCGCGCACGAACTCATTCACATCGACCCGGCGTTCGCGGACACCGACGCCTTCTGCGAGCGCTACGGCTACCCGCGCGAGAAGTCCGGCAACACCATCATCGTGGCCTCGCGGCGCGAGCCGCGTGTATTCGCCGCGTGCCTGACGACCGCCGACCGCAAGCTGGACGTGAACCACAAGGCGCGCGAGTTGCTGGGCGTGCGCCGCCTGTCTTTCGCTTCCGCCGACGACACTCGCGAACTGACGGGGATGATGATCGGCGGCGTAACCATCTTCGGCCTTCCCGACGGCCTCCCGCTCTACGTCGACGCCGCCGTCATGGCGCTCGACTACCTCATCATCGGCGGGGGCGGGCGCTCGGTGAAGGTGCGACTCGCGCCGGACGAACTGCACAAGATACCCGGCGCGACGGTGGTGGAGGGTCTCGGGATAGCGGGGTAGGGAGTGCGGGCGCGGGCGCTGCGCTACAATCCCGCCGCGCCATCCGCGTAAGGCAGGAGGAGCTATGAGCGAGCGACAGGCGGACACCATCATCAAGGGCGGCTTGGTGGCCACGGGCGACGGCGTGCGCCGCGCCGACATCGTCATCGAGGGGGGCAGCATCGCCGCCGTCGTGCCCGACGCCTCCGCCACGCCCGCCGCGCGCGTCATCGACGCGACGGGGCGCTACGTGCTGCCCGGCGCGGTAGACGCGCACTGTCACCCCGTCAACTCCGACCGCATCGACAGCATGAGCATGACGGCGGCGTTCGGGGGCATCACGACCGTGATCCCGTTTATGGGGAACGTGCGCGCGTGGGGCTGGACGGGCGACACGGTGGACATCATGCACCGCTTCATCGACGAGGCGGAGCGCACCAGTTACCTCGACTTCGCCATCCACGGCGTGTTCACCCCGGCGGACAAGGAGACGTACCGGAGGTCGGTGGGGGAGTTGGTGCGGATGGGCGTAACGTCGTTCAAGATGTTCATGGCGTACTCGCGGCGCGGGATGATGACGCCGGACGACATGCTGTTGGACATCATGTCGCTGGCGGCATACGACGGCGGCTTGGCGCAGGTGCACGCCGAGACGGGGTGCTGCATCGACTTCCTGATCGATCGATTCACGGAGGCGGGGCAGACCTCGCCCGACTTCTTCGGGCCGTCGCAGCCGAACATGCTGGAGGTGGAGGCGCTGACGCGCGCGGCGACCTTCTCGGCAGTGGCGGGCGCGCCGCTCTATCCCGTGCACCTGAGCGCGCGGGAGACGCCCGCCGCGCTGCGCCACTTCCGCGAGATGGACAAGGCGCCGCTCTACGCGGAGACCTGCCCGCACTACCTGACGCTGACCAACGAGGAGATCCTGACCAAAGGCGCGCTTGCCAAGTGCGGGCCGCCGCTGCGCGAAGAGGAGGACACGGAGGCGATGTGGCAAGCCGTCGCCGACGGGACGATCAACGTCATCGCGTCCGACTCCTGCGGCCTAGCGTCGGGGCAGAAGCTCACCGGCGGGATGAGCGAGCAATCGCCGGGAGCGTCCGTTCTGGAGGGGCCGGTCAGCATCTTCGAAGGGTCGTTCGGCCTCAACACCATCGAGTTCATGGTGCCCGTCGTGTGGACGCGCGGCGTGAACGCGGGACGCATCACCTTGCCGCGCCTCGTGCAGACGCTGTGCGAAAACCCGGCCAAGATCTTCGGCCTGTGGCCGCGCAAGGGCGCGCTGCTCCCAGGCTCCGACGCGGACGTCGCCATCTGGGACCCCGCCAAGACGCACGTGGTGGACAAGCAGCACGGCAACACCGACTTCTCCTCGTTCGAGGGCTTCGAGTTGCTGGGGATGCCGGAGGTGGTGATGCAGCGCGGCGAGGTAGTGGTGCAGCACGGAACGCTGGTCGGCGGGCAAGGCAGGGCGCGCTTCCTGAAGGGCGACGCCAACGCCGCTCCCTACGCCCAGGGCGGCCCGGTGGTGGTCTAGGGGAGAGCACGGCATGGCGGCTATGCGCGAGAACCGCCCCACCCGCGCGCGCCTCGTCAAGGACGAGGCGACGGCGCCCCGCGCGATGGTTGCGACCAAGCACCGCGCCGCCACCGAGGCAGGGTTGGCGATGTTGGAGATGGGCGGCAACGCCATCGACGCCGCCGTCGCCGCTTGCCTCGCGGTCGGCGTCGTGGAGCCGGAGTCGTCCGGCATCGGCGGCGGCGGCTACCTCGTCTACCAGATGGACGGCAAGGGCGGCGTTATCGGCTTCCCGATGCGCGCGCCGGCCGCCGCCGCGCCCGATATGTACCGCCTCACCGGCGCCGCGACGGCAGGCGTGTTTGGCTGGCCGGGCGTGGAGGGCGACGCCAACATCGAGGGCGCGCTTTCAGTCGCCGTGCCGGGGAGCGTTGCGGGGTTGTACGAAGCGCATCGCCGCTTCGGACGCCTCCCCCTCGCGGAGGTCGCCGCGCCCGCGGTCGCAGTCGCCCGCGACGGATTCATTCCCGACTGGCACGAGCGCTACGTGCTGGGGCTCCAGACCGGCAAACTGCACCGCTACGACGAGTTGCGCCGAGCCTTCACCGTCAACGGCGAGTTGCCCGCGGGCCCGGCGTCCGAACCCGTGCGCCTGCGCCAGCCCGATCTGGCCGCCGTGTTGGAGCGCATCGGGCGCGACGGCGCGGACGGCTTCCACAGAGGGGAAGTGGCGGCGGCCATAGCCGACGGCGTGCGGGCGCTGGGGGGCGTTCTGTCGGAGGCGGACCTGGCGGCCTACGAGCCGCGCGTCTGGGAGCAAGGGCTGGAGGTTGGATATCGCGGCCTCACCGTCCGCGTGCCTCCTTTCGCCTGCGCGGGAATCACCAGCGCGATGACGCTGCGCCTGCTGGAGGGGTTCGACGTGGGCGCGCTTGGTCATGGAACGGTCGAGGGTGTTCACACCTATATCTCCGCCGCGCGCCTCGCCTACGCCGACCGGTTCGCCTACCTGTCCGACCCCGATTTCGTGGACGCGCCGTGGCATGGTCTGGTCAGCGACGGTTACGTCGCCAAGCGGCGCGCCCTCATCGACGACCGGGCGCAGGACTTCGCGCCGGGCAATCCGTGGGAGTTCGAGGGGCGCCGCCCGGCCGGGCAACTGGCCGAGAGCAAGCCCGCCTGGGACACGGGGACGACGCACCTGTGCGTCATCGACGCTGACGGCAACGCGGTCTCGCTCACCAACACCATCATGTCCGGGTTCGGCTCAGGCGTCGTCCCGCCGGGGACGGGCGTGGTGATGAATAACGGCATGATGTGGTTCGACCCCGTGCCCGGCAGGGTGAACTCCGTCGTCCCCGGCAAGGCGGCGCTCAACAACATGACGCCGGCGCTCGCGCTGGACGGCGGCGGGGTCGTCCTCGCGCTCGGCGCCTCCGGCGGTAGGCTCATCACCAACTGCGTCACCCAGACGCTCTCGAACGTGGTCGATCACGGGATGGGGCCGCAAGAGGCGGTGGACGCACCGCGCGTCGACGTCAGCACGCCGTGGACGAGCGTCGATCACCGACTCTGCGCCGAGGTGCTTGCGGGGTTGGAGGCGAAGGGGCATCGCCTCAAGGTGATCC
>JAPPFU010000149.1 GCA_028875085.1 Chloroflexota bacterium | reverse complement strand
CCGCCAGCTCCACGCGCCGCTCTGCCGCCGACGCAGCCGTCGCCCCGAAGAGCACCACGGCGGCAAGGCCGAGGCCTATGGCCGCCAACGCGCCGAGCAGCGCGCGGTAATCGTCCGCCGCGTCGCGGAACGCCTCCCGCATGTCCGCTTGGCTCGTCACGGTGAAGCGCCCCGCTCCGACGCGCTGCTCCAACGCCTCCGACACCTGCGCGGCGGCATCGTCCAGGGATGCCGCGTCCGCCGCCTGGATGCTGATGGCCGTGAGTGACATACCGCGTCCGCCGCCGTCGGCCAGTTTGAGACGCAGCGCGTCCAGTGGTACGACCACCGTCCTATCGAGCGGCGCGTTGGCCGTCCCCGCCGCCGGCTCCAAGTAGCCGACGACGGACACCGGGCGTCCGTTCAGGGCGGCTGGACGGGCGCTGCGGCTGACGTTCGGGAAGATAAGGTCGCGCACCCGCTCCCCCACGACGGCGACCGGCGCCGCACGCGCCTGGTCTTGCTCCGTGACGAAGCGCCCCGTGCGCAGCGCTAGGCCGCGCATGGCGAAGTACTCCGGCGTCGTGCCCAGCACCGTTACGTTGGCGGTCAGGCCCTCGAACGCCATCTCCCCCGGCAACGCCAGCTCCGGCGCCACGAGGCGCACGGCGGGCAGCCGCGCCGCGTCGGTTAGCGCGTGGGCGTCCTCGATGGTGAGTTCGCCGCCCGCTGACGGTCTGACGATGATGAGGTTCGCGCCGAGACTGTCGATCCGGCGCGCCTGCTGCTGGCGGCTGCCCTCGTCCACGGCCAAGAAGCCGACGAGCGCCGCCGTTCCCGCCGCCGCCGCAAGCGCAGCGAGCAGCGAGCGCAGCGGACTCGCCAGCGCGCCCAGCGCCGCCGAACCGACAAGCGCCTTGAGGCGCGCCCACCTCATCCCGCAGCCTCCCACTCCGCGCGGTGCAGTTCGAGCGCCGCCGACCGCCGCTCCCTCACCGGTTCCTCCACGACCACGCGCCCGTCGGACAGGCGCACCACGCGCGCGCAGTAGGCGGCCACGGGGGGCTGCGCCGTGGCCACCACCACCGCGAGGCCGTCGGCGTGGAGGCGCTGGAGGAGCGCCAGCGTTTGGAGCGCGGCGTGGGCATCCAGCGAACCCGTTGGCTCGTCCGCGAGCACCAGGTAGGGGTTCATCACCGCCGCCCGGGCGATGGCCACGCGCTGCCGCTCGCCCGGCGTCAGCTGCGGCGGCCTGGCCGCCTCGCGCCCGGCCAGTCCCGCGTAGGCCAGCCGGTCGCGCGCCCGCACCTTGTAGCGCTTGCCCCCGCCGTATTCCAACGGCGTCTCAACGTTGCGCTGCGCCGTCAGATGTTCCGCCAGGTGCGGAACGTCGAACACCTGCCCGATGCGCCGGTTGCGCAGTTCCGCCTGCTCGGCGGCGCTCATCGCCGCAACGTCGGCGCCCCGGAAGCGGTACGCCCCCCGCGTCGGCGCGTCCAGCGCGCCCAGGATGTTCAGCAACGCCGTCTTGCCCGACCCGCTCGGCCCCAGCAGCGCCACCATCTCCCCTTCCGCAACCTCCAGATTGACGTCCGACAGCGCGCGGCCCCTTGCGCCGCCCGCCTCGAAGTCGCGGCCCACGTCCGTCAAGGTGAGCAGCGCGGAGCCCATGCCTACCGCAACGGCCTGCCGTCGCGCAGGAAGTTGGACTGCGTTACCGCCGTGGAGAAGTCCACCACCACGTCCCCCTCGCGCACGCCGCGCACGATCTCCGCGTTGAAGTCGTCGTAGGCGCCCAGCACGACCACCTGGTGGTCGGTCAAGCCGTCCTCCGCCACCTTCCGGACCACGAACTGCCTGCTGTCCCGCTGCACGGCGCCCAGCGGCACGACCACCACGTCCTCCCGGCGCTCCACCTCGATGGACGCGAACGCTTCCATCCCCGGGCGCAACTGCAGCGCCGCCGCGTCGTCCAGGACGATGGTAACCGGATAGCGCGCCGATGCCCCTTGGCCCGAGGGCAGCAGGCCGACGGCGCTCACCCGCCCCGGCGCGGCCTCCAACGGCGCCGACCGCGCCGAGACCACCGCCGCCTGACCCTCGCGCACCAGCAGCGCGTCCCGCCCATCGACCAGCACAACCACCTCGAGCAGCGCCGGGTCGGCCACAACGGCCACTACGTTCGCCACGCCGACGGTATCCCCAGGTTCAATGCTGAGCGAGACGACGACGCCCGCGATGGGCGACGCGAGCGTCGCGGCGTCGCGGTTGGCGCGCGTCGTATCGGCGGCGAACTGCGCCGTGGCGAGGGCGGCTTCCGCCTTCAACACTGCCGCCACGCTCGGCGGCTCGTTCAGCGCGGCCAATCGCTCTTCCGCCGCTCGTAATGCCTGCCGCGCCTGGGTAACGGCGCGCGCGGCGGCGGTCTGGGCGCTCTCAAGCGCGAGCATCGCTTCGGCGTAGGCGCGATCGGCGGCCCGCACCAGTTCCCACGCCGTCGCCAGCGCGTCGTCCACGTCCGATTGGCGCACCTCCACTGGGAAAAGGCCGCTCGTGTAGTAGGCGAGCAGCCCCGGATTGCCCCGCCGTTGCAGGATGAGGTCCGGCGCGTCCGTCATCTCACCGGCGCCGGGTTGGAAGCCGTAGTAGGTGCGGAAGACCTTGGCGTAGGCGTCGAGCGCCTCCACGCGCGCCGTATCGGCCGCGTCCGCCGCGTTCGTCTGCTTGGGCGCGGCGGCGGCAAGAACCGTCTGCGCGTCAGCGAGCGACCGCTCCGCGTCGCCGACGACAGCCTCGGCTAGCGCCACGTCGGCAGGGTCGGGCGGCGCCATGAGGTCGCCCAGCGTCTCTTGCGCCAGCGCCAGGTCGGCGTCTGCCTTGAGCGCGGCGAGGTCGAGCGCGTCCGTCTCCAACTTCGCGAGCGCTTGGCCCGCCTCGACCCGGCCGCCCTCCTCCACTTCCACCGACGCAACCGTCCCCGCTACCCCGAAGCGCAGCGCGCGTGGGTCGGCAAGGTGCGCGGTCGCGTTGGCGCTGACCGTCACCACGACGTCGCCGCGCGAGACGCTGACCACGCCGTCGAAGACGCGTTCGCCCCCGCCGCCGCACGCGGCGGCAAGCAGCAACAGGGCGGATGCGGCGGCAACGCGCAGGACGGAGCGGTTCAGCAGCAAGATGCCTCGCGGCGCGCCCGCGTCGGGCGCGCCCGGATAATCAAAGCGGGACTATACGCTAGCCGCGCCGCGCACCCACGCCCGGCGCACGATTAGCGCGGCGACAGCGAGGCTAGCAGGTCGAGCGTGCGCGCGGTGGACGCCTCCGCATCCTCTCCGGCTGTAACCACCGACGCGACGATCTCCGTAACACCGTAGGCCAGCAACTCGCGCAGGCGGAGGCTGACCCGCTCCTCGTCCCCCGCCGCCAGCACCGCGTCCACCATCCGATCGCTCCACTCGCCCTTCTCTGCCTCCGCGAACCCCGCCTCTACGAACATCGCCGGATAGCTGCGCGTGGTGAGGTAGAAGGAGAACTGCTCGCGGAAGGCCGCCTCCGCCTCACCCAGGTCGTCGTGGACGCACACGGGAACGTGTGCGATGAGGGGCGGTGCCTGCTCGCGCTCGGCCCTGTCGGCGCCCCTCTGCAACGCCGTGAGCGCCACGTCGCGCAGGTACACCGCCGGACAGAGCCAGCTGATCGCGCCGTCGGCGGCCTCGCCCGCCAACTCGTAAGCGCCCGGGCGCAGCGCCGAGATCATCACCGGCACGGTGGGCAACGCCCACGGGATGGTCGCGTTGGCCGAGCACCAATCGCCCTCGTGCTCTACCGCGCCCTCGTGGAGCAGCGTGCGCACGACGTGCAGGTACTCACGGAGATGGCTGAGCGGGCGGCGGAAATCGACGCCGAACGTGCTCTCCATCAC
>JAPPFU010000038.1 GCA_028875085.1 Chloroflexota bacterium | reverse complement strand
CCTGCGTACACCGCGCCCGCGCTGAACCCGCGCGGCGTTGTAACGCTCCCGCCGTCGATGAACCTGACCGCCTCGCTCACCCTGCCTCCCCTTGCGCGCGAATTTTGGGAATGCGCGGCTGACCGCCGCAAGCGGCGAGATGCTATCACGCGGCGCGGCGGCGCGAGACTACACCCACCGCGTCCGCTTGCTCCGCGCCTTCTGCGACGTCGCCGTCGGCAGCCCTTCCGCCGTCATCGCCTCCTCAACCAGCCGCGCAAACGCCTCCCGATCGCGCCCGCTGATCACCGCCTGCTCATGCGCCTCTTGGAGCACGACAGGGTAGCCGTGTCCTTTCTCGGCCTGCGACGCCAACGCCGCATGGAGCAGCCCCAGCGCCTCCGGATCCTGCGCCGTCCACTCCGGCATCTCCACGCGCGCCACTTCCTCGCCCGCGTGCATATAGCAGAAGCGCACGGCGTGCGGCCCGTAGCGCTCACTCACCACGCCGGAGTTGCTGCGGAAGACCGCCGACCGTTCTCCCGGCCGCAGCGCCGCCGCCGCCAACTCGCCGTCGGTTACGCCGCCTACCGTGTCACAGGGCCGCGCCCCTGAACGGAGCGCGCCGCAATGCGCGTCGCAATCGACGCGCGGGTAAGGGCACACGTGCAACCGCAGCGCGTTCACCACCTCCGTACTGCGCGGCAGGCTGATGTACGACGCGACGGCCAGCGTGCGCCCTTCGGCGGCGGCATGCAAGCGGTCGAGGGCGGGCAGCAATCCTTCCTCCAGTAAGCGCCGCCGGACGAATTCGGGGTAGCCCTGGCCCGCCAGTCCCCACAGCACGAGGGTGCCGTCCAGCAGCGCGACCGCCGGCGCGTCGAGTGCCGAGGCCTCCACCAAGTCGGCGAGCGCCTCCACCTCTGCAACGGCGCGCGCCATGCCGAGCAGCGGCCCCTCCACTGCCATGTCGCGAGCCGACGCCGGGTCGGCCAAGGTCAGCTCCTCGTCCCGCGCGTAGAGCGTCGGCGTGCTGCGCAACTCCGCGCCCGGCCGCGCTCCGTAGCGCAAGGACGCGAAGCCGATGTTGATGAGGTAGCAACGCGCGGGCGAGTGGCGGTCAACGTCGACGTGCGAGCCGTCCACTGCCAGCGCCAGGTAGTCCTCCGGCAGGAGCGGAGGCGCAAAGGCGCCGCGCAGCCCCTCCTCGACGCCCGCCACCAGCCACGTGGCGCGGCCTGCGGCGCGGCGTGCCTCAACCGCCGGCGGATTGGCTAACATCAGCGCCGTCAACGCCTGCTCCAGCGCCTCCGCCTTGGCCGCTTCCCGCCCCCGCAAGCCCGCCGTGAGCCCGCCCAGTTGCGCCGCTGTCTTGTCCAAGTCCAACGCCATGCTCCGCCCATACTATCCTCCCGTTCGCGGCGGCGTTGACAGCAACCGTGCGCCTGACTAGCATCTCCGCAGCGAACCGACTACTCCCCGCTTTTTCGTGCAGCTGTCCGGCACTTCGCAGATTGAGAGGCGTCAACCCGCTATGAACCCGCTCCGCACCGTCATATTTGTCGATGGCCAGAACTTCCGCAGCAACCTGCGCCAGTTCTCCTTTCGCTCCGGCGAAGAGTACCCTTCCTACCAACTGGAAGAGCGCCACTTCCTCTGGCGCGACTTCTTCTCAGGCGTCATCGACAAGTTCAACGAAGCCACCCACCTCGACCACCGCCTCGTGCGCGTCTACTGGTACCACGCCGCCTCCATCACGCCCTGGTCGGAGAGCATCCGTCTCGCCCAGAACATCATCGACAACTACGACGTGCCGGCTCTCACCATGGAGGAGGTGACCGAGGCCGCCAAAGAGTGGTACGACCGCGAGCGGCAGTACTTCGAGAACCTCCGCGAGCGCGTCTTCTCCAACCTCCAACGCGACACCGACTTTCTCGAGTTCAAGTACGTCGGCCAGTACGCCATCCGGCCCTACCAGCCCTACCGCATCGAGCGCCGCTACGACACCGGCGAGCTCTACTACCTCGGCACGCGCCTCGGCGAGAAGGGCGTGGACATCGGCATCACCGTGGACATGATCGCCAAGATGCCCAACTACGACGTGGCCGTCCTCATCAGCGGCGACGCCGACTTCATGCCCGTCGTCTCCTACCTCAAGGACAACCTGCGCCAGGTCTACCAGTTCTCCATCGCCAAGGACGTCGCCACCCGAACCCAATACCTCTCGGCGTGGCTCCAGCGCGACGTGGACTGCTTCCAGATATTCGACGAGCTGGAACTGCTCGACACCTACCTCAACCGCGAGGCGCCGATGCCCCCCGCCATCGCCCAAGAGGTGGACGCGCGCATCGAGGAACTCAAAGAAGCGCTGGAGTACGGCTAGGCGCGCCGCCCCGGCCCGTCACGGCTTGACAGCCTTCGCCGATTTGGTAGCGTTGGCGGCGCAGCACCTTAGGAGGCGCCTATGGCAACGCAGACGCTCACCGAAGCGAGCACCAGCAAGTACGCCGACGCCAACGGCTTCAAGATTCACTACAACGAAGCCGGCTCCGGCCACCCCGTCATCTTCATCCACGGCGGCGGCCCGGGCGCGAGCGGGTGGAGCAACTTCGTCCGCAACATCGGCCCCATGTCGGATCGCTACCGCGTCCTCCTCGTGGACATGCCCGGCTTCGGCAAGTCCGACCCCATCGTCATCGGCGGCGACACCGACCGCCTCCACGAGAACGGCCGCATCTTCGTCGACTTCCTCGACGCCATGGGCATCGAGAAGGCCAGCTTCGTCGGCAACTCCATGGGCGGCGGAACCTCCGCCGTCATCGCCATCCATAACCCCGAGCGCGTGGAGAAGCTCGTGCTGATGGGCGCGGCGGGCGGCGGCAAGAGCCTCTTCAATCCGCTCCCGATGGAGGGCATCAAGGCGCTGCGCGACGTGTACGTCAAGCAGACGAAAGAGTCCTTCCGCGAGATGATCGACCTCTTCGTCTACGACTCCTCCTTCGTAACGGAGGAGTTGCTGGAGCAGCGCGTCGCCGGGCTGCTGGAGCATCCCGAGCACATCGACGGCCAGCGCCGCTCCAACCCCATCCTGCCCGATCTCTCCATGGAGTTGGGCAAGATCAAGGCGCCGGCGCTGGTGGTCTGGGGCCGCGACGACCTGTTCGTCCCGCTCGACCACGCGCTGAAGTTCATGTGGCAGATACCCAACGCGCGACTGCACATCTTCCCGCGCTGCGGCCACTGGGCGCAGTACGAGCACGCCGACGGCTTCAACCGCCTGCTGCTCGAATTCCTCGGCTAGCCCCGAAACGCCACGCCCGCACTCCCTAGCAGAGAGGCAACCTATGGCAACCCAGACCCTCACCGAAGAGAGCACCAGCAAGTACGTCCAGGCCGGGGACATCCGCCTCCACTACAACGAGGCCGGCTCCGGCGAGGCGGTCGTCATGATCCACGGCGGCGGCCCCGGCGCGTCCGGCTGGAGCAACTTCCGCACCAACATCGGCCCCTTCTCCGAGACCTACCGCACCATGCTGTTGGACATGCCGCAGTACGGCAAGTCCGACCCCGTGGTCATCGACGGCGACGCCACCCGCTACAACGCCGTCGCCATCAAGGCGATGTTCGACGAGCTGGGCATCGACAAGGCGCACTTCATCGGCAACTCCTTCGGCGGCGCAACCTCCCTGCGCTTCGCCATCGAGTACCCGGAGCGCGTCGGCAAGCTCATCGTCATGGGCCCCGCGGGCAGCGGCCCCTCCTACTTCATGCCCCGGCCGCTTGAGGGCATCAAGGCGCTCAACGCGTGGTGGGACAACCCCTCCCGCGAGCAGATGGCCAAGATCGTCGACCTGTTCGTCTACGACGAGAAGTTCAAGACGGACGAGTTGATCGATATGCGCCACAACGCGGGACTGAGC
>JAPPFU010000037.1 GCA_028875085.1 Chloroflexota bacterium | reverse complement strand
ATTCGGATTACGCAAAGGTCTCGTTGTAGAGGAGTGCCGCCGTAGGCGGCTCAAGCGGCGTGGCGCTAGCCTGCTTTCAGCGGCGCTAGCACTTCGCCGCCTTGTAGGCTTCGACGAGGGTGCCTTTGCGGAACCCGGGGGTTGCGGTCTGGGCCTGGTGGGCGAGGCGCTCATAGTCGAGGTTCCATAGCAAGCGGTGTGCCCAATCGGTTAGGGGGCGCAGGAGCATCCACTGCTTGGACTTCTCACAGGCATCGGGGTTGGTCTCGCGCCGTGAGTAGTCCTGCCACCCTTGGCACGGCACGGCGAACTCGAATGGCTCGTCGAAGTGGCGCAGCGCCTCCGGCGTGTTGTTGTACTGCCACATATCGAAGTCAGGGTGCTTGGTGGGCAGCGGCGCGCGGAGGCGGTGATCGGTCTCGCCGGGGGCGGACGTCCAGACCTGGAACACGGTGCGCACCGCGTAGGGTTCGCCGGTGGGCAAGACGAACGAATCGGGCGACAGAGGAACGGACAGCGCCAGCCGCGCGCCCGCAGGGAGGAGGCGGTGGGTCTCGTAGCGGGTGAAGGTCATCGGGAGAATCATGCCGACGCTCTCCGCGAACTCGAGGGAGCGCCGGACGAAGCGGACGGCGAGCCGCCCGCGCTTGCCGAAGGGCGGATTGCCCACGACGACGCACGGGCGCTCGGGGGGCGTCCAGAGGAAGAAGTCGTCTTGCGGGACGGCGGCGTGGCGCGGCTCGAGGTCGAGGCCGATGCGCTTGGCCGGGGGCAGGAGGTCGAAGAACGCGCCTGCGCCCGCGGACGGCTCCACGAAGCAGGCGTCGCCGGGGACGTCGACCGTCTCGTGGAAGAGACGGAGGCAATCGGCGGCGACATCGGGGCGGGTGAAGAACTGGTCGGTCACGCGGTGACGCCGCTCCTAGGGTCAGAGCTGCTGGTGATACGATTGCCGCGCCTTGCGATAAGAGTCAAGCGCCTGCTGCCGCGCCCAGGCGAACGCGGGAGCGCCTCGCCAACCGGGGATGGGGCGGGGGCGTTGGTATACTCGGCTTGCTATGGGCAAGGCATCCCCCGCTGCTGATCTCGACGCGCTCCAGCAGGAGGCGCTGATTGCGCTGTCGAACGCGGGCGACCCGGAGAGCGTCGAGGCGTGGCGCGTCGCCTACCTGGGGCGCTCGGGGAAGGTTACGCAGGCGCTGCGCTCGGTGGGGACGCTGCCCGCCGAGCAGCGGCGGGAGGCGGGAGCGGCGGCCAACCGCGTGAAGGGGCGGTTGGAGGGGGCGCTGGCGGCGCGCTCGGAGGAGTTGCGGTCGGCGCGGCTGGACGCGCTGTCCGGCGACGCCATCGACGTATCGCTGCCGGGGAGGCCGGCGGAGATCGGGAGGCTGCACCCCTCGACGCGCATCATGCGGGAGATATGCGCGGTGTTCGAGCGCATGGGGTTCCAGGTGGTGGAAGGGCCTGAGGTGGAGTGGGACCGCTACAACTTCGAACTACTGAACATCCCGAAGGATCACCCGGCGCGGGACATGTTCGACACCTTCTGGATTGACGGGGCGCCGGACGCGGACGGGCGGCCGACGATGTTGCTGCGGACGCACACCTCGCCGATGCAGGCGCGGGTGATGGAGGAGCGGCAGCCGCCCATCCGCGTCGTCGTGCCGGGGAAGGTGTACCGCTACGAGGCGACGGACGCGACGCACGAATCGCAGTTCCACCAGGTGGAGGGGCTGGTGGTGGACGAGGGGGTGTCGTTCGCCAACCTCAAGCACACGCTGTATGAGTTCGCGCGGCAGCTGTTCGGGAGCGAGCGGAAGGTGCGCTTCCGCTGCGACTACTTCCCGTTCGTGGAGCCCGGGGTGGACATGGCCATCGACTGCTTCAAGTGCGCGGGTTCGGACGCGCGGTGCCGCATCTGCCGCGGGTCGGGGTGGATCGAGATCATGGGGGCGGGAATGGTGCATCCGCAAGTGCTGCGGAACGTGGGGTACGACCCCGAACGCTACACGGGGTTCGCGTTCGGGATGGGGCCGGAGCGCATCGCGATGCTGAAGTACGGCATCGAGGACATCCGCCTGTTCCTGGGGAACGACCTGCGCTTTCTGTCGCAGTTCTAGGCGTGGTCGAATTCCTGTCTGCTGATCCCCAGGTCTCTTCGAATTCCGTGGACGGTTCCAGTGGCCAGGTCGCGATTAGCGTGTCTTGGAATGGTGGTCTCCCGATTGTTGGCTGGGTTAATCCAGATTTCGTGAGAACCGCCTGCCTGTCGATCGAAGGCGCACCCCAGGTTTCTGAGCTTCCTAGTCAGCTCTCTGTAGGTCATACCGCCACGGAGATGCTAGCCTGGCCAGTTTGGGAGCGGGCTATGCTCGCGGGAAGGGGCTTGCCCCTGTCCTTGTAGGAGAGGATGAAGTGCTCCGCGACCGTAGAGACTTCGGCGAGCGCCTCCTTGGCGGTCTCACCCCAGGCGCGGCATCCGGGCAGTTCGGGTATCTCGGCCACGTAGAGCCAGCCCTGGTCTTCAGTGGGCTCGCGCAGGACGCAATCCAGTTGGTACAACTCCATGCCGCCCTCCCCGATGTATCCTTGGCGTTCGCTCGGATACTTTAGGCCATTATCGGCCCGGTAGCGATACAGGGGGGCTAGCTCTCGCTGTCGGGGCGGCGGGAGGATTGGCGGAGGAACTCCTCGAAGGCGCGGACGGCCTCGTCGGGCTGCGGCATCTCGCCTTCGAGGGAGGCGCCCTCGCCGGGCTCTCCGACAGCCGGTTTCTGCGCCGACGAGCCGCCGGTGCGGCTGTCCCACTGCGACTCGAGGCGGTGGATGTAGTCGATGACGCCGGGTTCGTTGGAGAGGGCCTGGCGCACGCGGCGCTCGAAGTTCGCGCCTTGGGAGTTGAGCGAATCGACGTCGATGCGCACGTGGAGCAGCTGCTCGACCACCTCGAGCAGGCGCAGGCTCACCTTGGGATTGGGCGAGACCTGGAGATAGTGCGGCGCGTGGCCCCAGATGCTGACGGAGGGCGCCTTCTCGCGGCGGAGGGCGTCCATCAGCACGCCGGTGATGCCGGTGGGCCCGGTGTAGCGGGAGCGCCGCACCTCGACGCCGCGCAGCAACTCCTGCAGTTCGGGGCTGGTCGCCGTTCCGGTGATGCGCGTGTCGCGGGTGTGGGGCACCGCGTCGAGCAGCGCGCCCAGATGCATCACCCTGCTTGTCTCGACGCGGTGGATGACCTCGACGAGGCCCTCGCTGAAGGTGCGCCACTTGAGGCTTGGCTCCACGCCCACGAAGATGACGAGGTCGTCCTCGTCGGGGCGGCGCTTGGCGTAGAAGAACTCGTTGGCGGGCCAGGTAATCTGGCGGACGCCGTCGGCGTCGAAGCCGGTGTGCGGGCGTACCTGGGTGAAGTCGTAGAACTCCTCCGGGTCAACCTCGGCGAACTTGACGGCGTCGAGGCGCTTGACGAGGTAGCGGAGCGCGTGCGTGGCCGACTCGGCGGCGTCCGACCATCCGGCGAAGGCGAACAGAAAGACCGGCGCCGCAACGTCGGGTTCCTCGTAGTGCTTCAAGAAGGTCATGACCATACCTGTCAGCCTAATTGTACCACGCCCCTAGCCGCTATCCACCAGCAGGTTATCTATCAGGCGCACGCCGCCGATGCGGACGGCGGCGGCCAGCATCACGGGACCGTGTCCGTCCCATGGCTCCATAGTCGCCGGGTCTACCGCCAAGGCGTAGTCGACGGCGGAGATTTGCGGCTCTTGGGCGAGCGCTGCGCGGCACGCCGCCTCCGCCGCGTGGGCGCTGTCGCCTAGCGCCGCCACGCCCGTGCGGAGCGCGCGGTAGAGGGCGGCAGCGGCGCGGCGTTGCTCCGCCGTCAACAGGCGATTGCGGCTGCTCATGGCAAGGC
>JAPPFU010000252.1 GCA_028875085.1 Chloroflexota bacterium | reverse complement strand
AGCCGATCCTGCTCAGCATCGGCTATGCGGCGTGCCACTGGTGCCACGTGATGGCGCACGAGTCGTTCGAGGATGAGGCTATCGCGGCGCTCATCAACCGCGATTTCGTGCCGGTGAAGGTGGACAGGGAGGAGCGCCCCGACGTCGACGCCATCTACATGCAGGCGGTGCAGTCGCTGACCGGGCACGGCGGCTGGCCGTTGACGGCGTTCCTGATGCCCGACGGGCGCCCCTTCTACGGCGGAACCTACTTCCCGCCCGAGGACGGGCGCGGCATGCCGGGCTTTCCGCGCGTGCTGGCCGCCGTACTGGACGCCTACCGCAACCGCCGCGACGACGTTCTGCGCAATGCTCAATTGCTCACTAAGGCGATCGAGGACGCGGCGGCGCTCCGAGCGGAGCCGACCGAGCTGAGCCCGAGCATCCTCGACGACGCCTTCCTCGCCATCGCCGCCGCGCACGACGCCGAGTTCGGAGGCTTCGGCGCCGCGCCCAAGTTTCCGCAGTCCATGCCCATGGAATTCCTGCTGCGCTACCACGCGCGAACGGGCGCGCCGCAGGCGCTGGCGATGGTCGAGCGCTCGCTCATGGCCATGGCCGACGGCGGCATCTACGATCACCTGGGCGGCGGTTTCCATCGCTACTCCACCGACGCGCAGTGGTTGGTTCCCCACTTCGAGAAGATGCTCTACGACAACGCGCTTCTCGCAAGCCTCTACCTCCAGGCCTATCAGGCAACCGGCAACGCGCGCTACCGCGCCGTCGCCGAGCAGACGCTCGACTACGTGCTGCGCGAACTTGGCGATCCGCAAGGCGGCCTCTATTCGTCGCAGGACGCTGACAGCGAGGGCGTCGAGGGCAAGTTCTACGTATGGGAGAAGGCGGAGGTGGACGCGGCGCTTGGTGCGGCGGGGCAGGCGTTCTGCGAGCGCTATGACATAACGCCCGGCGGGAATTGGGAGGGGCGGACGATCCTGCGCCTGACGGACGGCGGCGCTCCCGACTCGCCCGAACTCGCCGACGCGCGGGCGCGGCTGTTCGCCGAGCGCGCCAAGCGCGTCGCCCCCGGCATTGACGACAAAGTTCTGACAGCGTGGAACGCGCTCGCCTTGCGCGCCCTTGCCGAGGCGGCGGCCATCCTCGAGCGCCCCGAATACCGAGAGCGCGCCGTGCGCCTCGGCGAGTTCCTGTTGGAAAGCCTGTACGTGGACGGCCGCTTGCTGCGCAGTTGGAAGGGAGACCGTGCGCGGCTCAACGGCTACCTTGAGGATTACGCCGCGCTCGCGCTGGCGCTGCTGGCGCTGCACGAAGCGACGTTCGAGCATCGCTGGCTCCACCACGCGCTGCGCCTCGCGGACAAGATGCTCGGTCTGTTCTGGGACGCGCAGTCCCAGTTGCTCTATGACGTGGGGAGCGACCACGAGCGCCTGGTCGTCCGCCCGCGCGACACATTCGACAACGCCGTGCCGTGCGGCAGCTCCATGGCGGCGGAGGCGCTGCTGCGGCTGGGCCGTCTCGCCGGGCGCGCTGACCTGCTGGACAAGGCCGATCTGCTCTTCCGGTCGGTCGGGCCGCTGCTGGGGCGCTATCCGCTCGGTTTCGGCAACTGGTTGAAGGCGTTGGAGTTGCGTCTGGCGCCGCCGCGCGAACTCGCTATCGTCGGCGCGCCCGCCGCCGCCAGCGAATTGACCCGCGCGGCGAACGGCGACTTCCGCCCGCACCTGCTCCGCATCATGCTCGACCCCGACGAGGCTGCGCCGTTCGTGTCGCCCATCTTGGAGGGGCGCGGCCTGGTGGACGGGGGGGCGGCGGCTTACCTCTGCCGCAACTACGCGTGCGACCTGCCGACCTCCGACGCGGCGGAACTGCGGCGGCAACTGGACGCGGCCGGGTAGCCTCCGCGTCATACACTGCCGCCGATTTGGCCTATCTGCTATACTGCGCCGCCGACGGGCCCGCGGCCTTCGCGTCGCGGGCTTTCCCGTACCCCTAGCAAGGAGCGGCGCGTTCGCCGCCGACAGAGATGGAGCGCTACCAACAGGAATTTCGTCCGCCGCAGCGCCTGCTAATGGGCGCCGGCCCTTGCAATGTCCATCCGCGCGTGATTCAGGCCATGAGCGCGTCGCTGCTCGGCCACATGGACCCGGACTTCATCCAAGTGCTGGACGACGTGAGCTCGATGCTGCGCATCGTCTTCAAGACGGAGAATGCGGTTACGTGGCAGGTCTCAGGCACCGGCACGGCAGGCATGGAGGCCGCGCTGGTCAACGTGCTCGAGCCGGGCGACACCATCGTCATCGGCGACAACGGCTACTTCGCCGGGCGCCTCTCGGAGATCGCCTCGCGCACCGGCGCCAACGTCGTCCAGGTACGTCACGACCTCGGCGAGCCGGTGGACGCCGACCGCGTCCGCGCCGAGCTCAAACGTCACGCGAAGGTGAAGGCGGTGGCGGTGGTGCACGCGGAGACCTCGACGGGCGCGTTGACGCCCATCCCCGCCCTCGCCGAAGCGGCGCACGAGGCGGGAGCACTGCTCATCGTGGACGCGGTGACGTCGCTGGGCGGCGTGGAGTTGCGCGTGGACGACTGGGGCGTGGACGTGTGCTACAGCGGCACGCAGAAGTGCCTCGCCTGCCCGCCCGGCCTCTCGCCCATCACCTTCTCCGAGCGGGCGGTGAGCGTCTTGGAGAGCCGAACCACGCCCGTCCAGAGCTTCTATCTCGATATGACGCAGCTGCGCAGTTACTTCGCTATGCGCGCCTACCATCACACCGCGCCCATCACGATGATCTACGGCCTGCGCGAGGGGCTGCGCGTCCTATTGGAGGAGGGCGTGGAGGAGCGTTGGGCGCGGCACCGCAAGGCGGCGAGCGCGCTGTGGGCAGGCGTCGAGGCCATCGGCCTCGAACTCTTCGCGCCGGAGGAGCACCGGCTGCCAAGCCTTGCCGCCATCCGTGTTCCGGACGGCGTTGACGCGACGGGCGTGCGCAAGCGCCTGCTGGACGAGCACGCCATCGAGATAAGCAGCGGCCTCGCCAGCCTCGCTGACTCGGTATGGCGCGTGGGGCTGATGGGCTACAACGCCACGGCTGCCAACGTCTTCCGCTTTCTCTCTGCCTTGGAGGACGCGCTGCTAGCGCAGGGCTTCGAACTCCCGGCGGGCGCAAGTCTCGCCGCTGCCCAGAAATCGTTGCGCCACGCCGATTGACGGCTAGGCGAACGCGGTTCACACTAGCGGGGCTTGCGCTCGCGCTGTATGCTAGGGGGCAAGCCATCCTAAGCGCGCCGCGCGCTAACAAGGAGGACTACGTGGTCGCCACCAAGAAGTACAGCGTTATCGACGTCGAGACCGGCGCGCTCGACCGCCGAGTCTTCGTCGACGAGGACATCTACCAAGAAGAACTCGAGAAGATCTTCGGCCGCGCGTGGCAGATGATCGGCCACGTCTCGCTCGTCGCCAACCGCAACGACTTCTTCCACACCTACATGGGCGAGGACCCCGTCATCCTCACCCGCGACAACAACGGCCAACTTCACGCCTTCCTCAACATGTGCCGCCACCGCGGCAACCGTATCGTGCGGGCGGACGAGGGCAACGCCAAGAACTTCATGTGCACCTACCACGGCTGGACGTTCTCGAACGACGGCAAGTTGGAGCACGTGCCGGGCATCACGGAGGCGTACTACGGCGACCTGCCGGTGGAGGAGCTGAGCCTGATCGAGGCGAAGGTGGACACGTACGCGGGCATCGTGTTCGCGACGTGGGACCACGAGGCGCCGAGCCTTGAGGCGTACTTGGGCGACGCGCGCTACTACTTGGACGCGTCGTTCAACCGGCGCGACGGTGGCACCATCGCCTACGGGCCGCAGAAGTGGCTGGAGCCGTGCAACTGGAAGACGCCGGTGGACAACTGCTCCGACAAC
>JAPPFU010000124.1 GCA_028875085.1 Chloroflexota bacterium | reverse complement strand
CGCCTGCTCTCTGCGATAAGGCCCTCAGCCGCGTTGCGGCACTCCTGGGGCCACAGGAATTCGGGTGCGGGTCTCTCCCCGCCGTCACGCCTGGTTCTGCCGGCGTTCGCCGCAACGGATCCGCTGCCGTTGCTCAGCCCGCCCCTCAGCTCCACCGACGCCTCCCCGCCAGCCGACAGGGCGGAATGGCGGGGCTTGCCGGGCGCCGGCTTCAACGCCAGGGGGCGGCCCAGGGATTCGGTCATGCCGCCGCCTCCGCCTGCGGGCAGGGGGCGATCATGCGGTACTTGAAGATGCGCGAGCCGTCGGCCGGGTCCACGATCTGCCGGCACTCGATCCAGGCGCCGTTGACGCGAAGCTCTGCGATGCAGCTGTTGACGGCGCACACGTTCGCCTGCCTCGAGATGTCGAGGGTCGAGCGCTCGACGCCGTCGCTCAGCAGCGCATGGACGCGCTGCAGGCGGGGCGAGCGATCGAGGCGCGCGGCGTGCATCACGCCGCCTCCTTCCGGTCCGGGTTGGGGGCGGGGCGGGGAGTGTCGGCGGGCCACTCCAGGTCCTCGGGCCAGTGGTCGGAGAACCATTGGAAGGCGCGCTCGTAGGACGCGTCGGTTACGGGCCGCTTCGCCCGAAGCCGGGCGAAGAGCCGCGCCTGCCCGCAGATCCAGTTGGAGATCGTCGCCTCGGCGCGCGGGACGCGAGTGCGGAAGGCGTCGACCAGGCGGAGGTAGGGTTAAGGGCCACGGGGCGCGCCAGCACTGCGGCCATACAAAGCTTGCGGCGAGGCGGGCAGCCGACCCTGCCGAGGATCACGGGCCTCTGCGAGGCGCTGGGCCTGGAGTTGTATATCGGCTTGCCGCGGGGCGGTCCGGCGTGGGGGCCCCACGCAACCTCGGACGGCGTCCCGGCCCACATCCAAGGGCGGCTGAAGCGCCTGGCCCAGGAATACGAGCAGTGGCCGCCCGAGCGCCGCGAGGCGTTTGCGGAGCGCTTCGTCGAGGCCATGGCGTGGCTGGTCGGCCCGTGGTCCTATGACGCCCCGGGTCGCGAGAAGCGGGGTCACCGCCTGGAGCGCCGTGGTGCCCCGGCGCTGCGCGCGGCACCACAAACCAACGATCGTCGACTGTCCGACGTTGTGACCGCAATCGCGGAGTCGTTCGAGCAGCTCAACGAGCGCGGCCGCGAAGACCTGCTTGTGCGGTTCTGGGCCTGCTTCCCGGACCTCAAGGAACGGCTGCAAAATGAGCCCCCCCCTCGGGGGGGGGTAGACCACCCATCTGAGGAGGCGGAGCAACAATGAGTGGAGCGTTGCGAGCGATGGCGGTGGTGCTGGCGATTGGGCTCGTCTCGTCGCAGGCCACGGCGGATACTCCGCGCTATTTCAAGGAATGGTGTGACGCCTTCACCGCGCAGGGCCTGATTTCTCTCGCCGCGAATCGGATGTTTGGCTACATCTCTGACCTTGATGACGAGGAATACGGGGCGCGAAGAGCGTGGGTCGGCGAGGCGAATGCGGTTGCCGCTGCTCGGTTCCAGAAGCTCACCGGCCAGGAGCTATTGAAATTCGAATTCGAGGTCGCGCTTCCCGGCGGGTGGATACCCCACTGCCAGCTTGCCGATCAGATCCAATAGCCTTCACCCCGAGATCAACAGCTCTCCCACCGGCCGCTTCGCCGCCGACGCACTGGCGGAGTATCGCGTCGTCACCTCCTCGATCTCGAAGCCCGCGAACAGCGACCGGACCTCGGGCCGGTCGTTGAGCGAGAGGATGAAGCGGCCTTTGAGGCCGGCGAGCAGCTCCGCCATGCGCCCGAAGTCCTCGCGGGCGAAGAGGCCCTTGCCGTAGTCCGTCTCGTGCCCCCAATAGGGCGGGTCGATGTAGAACAGCGTGAAGGTGCGGTCGAGGCGGCGGATGAACTCGTCCCACGGCAGGCATTCGATCTGCACCCGCTGCAGGCGACGGTGCGCGGCCCGGATCAGGCGCGGCATCTGCTCCGCCCTGAACTTCGCCGGATAGTACGCGCTGAAGTTGGCGCTCGTGCCGCCGGTCCTGCCGGCGAAGGCGAGCCGCTGCAGGTAGGCGAAGCGGGCGGCGCGCTGGACGTCGGTGAGCGTCTCCGGGGGCGTGGCGACCAGGCGGCGGAACTCGCGTCGGGACGCAAGCGCCCACACGAACTGCCGCTCCAGCTCGTCGGGGTGCTCGCGCACGATGCGGAAGAGGTTGACGATCTCGCCGTTGATGTCGTTGAGCGCCTCGGCCTGCGGTCGCTTGGCGCGGCGCAGGAAGACGGCGCCCATGCCGACGAAGGGCTCGGCATAGCAGCGGTGCGGGATCGCCTCGATGCGCTCGATGATTCGCTGGGCGAGAAGGCGCTTGCCTCCGAGCCAGGGCGCGATCGGCCTGGCCGGCTGGACCTCCTGGAGAGGCCGGTTGTGAGTCGACGGCACGGGATGACCCCACGATAATCGCCCCGCCCCGTGCGGGGTGGCGGGACGGCCGCAGTGCGGCCGGTTGCGGTCGTGGGAGCGCTCTCTCCCGGTTGGGGTGTCCTACCACCCCGGCCCCCGCCCGGCCTTCGGAGAGTCCTCCGGGGCCCGGCGGGCTGCTTGGCTCACGACAGCCGGTGCCAAATCCAGGCGATGCCGGCGCCACCCGCAGCGCCGGCCGCGACGACGAGCGCGTAGGGCGCCCAGGAGGCGACGCGCCTGCGGAAGGCCCTCACCGCCGCCGCTCCGCCTACCCGATGCCCAGCTCGTCGCGGACGGTGGCGGTCCAGCCGGCCGGCACCTCGCGGACCTGCGGCATCTTGATGGTGGGCCAGCCGTCGCCGCGGTCGTCGATCAGCGCGGCGGGCACGTCGCGGTAGCGCGGCACCGCCGCGGGGATGTTGCTGTAGGCGACGGGGCCGAGGCGAACGCCGTTCACGACGAGCGTCTTGCCCTCGACCTCGGCGATGGGCGCGACGAAGTAGAGGGTCGTGTAGCGCCGCCGCTCCAACCAGTTGTACTTGCCCTCGGTCCACACCAGGGGAATCCCCAGGCGCGAATCGTCGCTGATGCCGCAGAGCCACTCGTGCTTGCTCTCGATGCGCGGGTACTGCCCGCCGGAATCGTCGTAGAAGTGGACCCACTCGACGCGGAGGTGGACCTCGCCCTCCGGCTCGGGCGCCGCCTCCGCGCGCGGGGCTGCGCCGGCCTCTGCGGCCGAGGCCTCCGCCGCCTTCACCCGCTCGACCAGGTGCGCCCAGCGGCGCAGCCGTGGGTAGCCGAGGAGCTCGCAGAGTTCCTTGAGCGTCACGGCGCCTCCAGGATTTCGAATTCCCAGTACCAGTGGCCGTTGGCGTCGGGTCCGCCCTGGAAGCCGGACGCGATCCAAGTGAAGCGCCGGGCCGCGGCCTTCGCATTGATCGTGATCCCGGGCGACCCGCCCATGCGGGGCGTTTGCGTGCTGGAGATGATGCCGAGCGGCTCGGCGATGCCTGCGGCGTAGGGGTAGGGGGGCGTGCGCCGCACGTCGTCGGTGCTGGCGAGGACCTCGTAGATGAACGCCTGGAGCGACACGTCCGACGCGGCATCGTGCTGCGCGTGCAGCACGGCGCGACAGACGACGCCCATGGGGACCTCGAACACGGCGTAGTCGGGCAGCGCTTCGCCGGTCAGCAGATCGGCCTCCGCGGCTTGCGCCGCGGTCAGCGCGCGGATCCCGGGGTCCTGTCCGGTCAGGACCTCATTCGGCGCCGCCTGGGCCGTGCGGTAGCGAAGGTGCCTGGCGCTGTTCGCGAGGATGGTGAGCGGCGAGCGGTTGACCTCGCCCGCCGGCAGCGCCTCGGCGTTGCCCGGAGCGAACCAGCACAAGAGGCCGAGATGCCCTTCGGCGCCGGGCAGGCCGGCGGGGCCTCGGATGACGTTCGTCACGTCCTCCCAGGCGTCGCCGGCGGCGTTGCGC
>JAPPFU010000221.1 GCA_028875085.1 Chloroflexota bacterium | reverse complement strand
CGTCTCCTCCACCGCCTCCGCCGTGGACGCACTCATGTCCAACAGGAACACGACGGCCACGTCGCGCTCCGCCTTGTTGCGCCGCCAGTAGATGCGTTCGTCGGGCGTGCGGCGCGAGCGGATGTCCACCACAGCCTCCAGCGCCGCGTCGAAGTCCACGTCCTCGCCCTCCGGCAGGTGCTTGACGCGGCGGTACATCTCGGGGCGGACCGACTCGAACTGGCGGCGTATCTGTTCCATGAGGCCGGAGTTGTCACGCAGCGTGTCTTGGAAGAAGCGCGCCTCTCCCGCGGAGACCTGCTTCTCCTGCACGACGCACCAGCGCGGGCGGTAGTCGTCGGCGCGGAAGTCCCACTCGTCGTAGACGAAGGAGCGCGGCTCGATGGGCTCGAGCGCCCCGCCATCCTCGTCCTGGTGCGGGATGTCCGTGTGGCCCGCGCCGTCGCCCTTAGGCGGCGTGCTGGCCGCCGTCTCCTTCATCAGGTTGTTGGCGATGGCGCTGATGTTCGCCTCGTCCTCCGGGTCGATCTCTACGCTGTTGCGCAGCAACTCCTCCAACGCCTCCTGCGTGAGCGAGTCGAGGTCACCCTCGCCCTCCTCATCCTGCGAGAGGCCGCGCATCATCGAGAGCAGTTGCACCATCTCCGGCTTGAAGTTGCCCCGGTAGTCCACGTCTTCCGGCGATTCGTACTCCTCGCCGTCGCTCTCCTCGCCGGGTACGCCCTCCTGCTTGAACAGCGACACGACTTGGTCGGCGTCCTGCTCCTGGTATTGCGCGTCCTGCAGGTCCTCCTCGTTCCACTCCTCGGGCGGAATGACCTCGTTGGGGAGGCGGCTGACGACGGCGTAGATGCGGATAGTCGCCTCCGCCGTGTCCTCCACCGTGGCGTCGGCGTCCTGGACGCGGCGCAGCAGACCGGCGATCTGCCGCGCCTCCTTGCCGTAGTCCTTGGGGATGGGCAACTCGCGCAGTTGCTGGAGGCTGAGGCGTATCAGCAGCTCCACCATCGCCTGCTGCAACGGCAACTCGTGCACCAGCGGGCGGGCGGACAGCGCCTCGCGCTGCACGCTCCGATAGTGCGGGGCGAGGCCGCGGTACTGGGCCACAACGCCGTAGTCCATGCGCGCGTCCTCCACCACGCCGAAGATGTCCGCCGCCAGCGTCCTGTTGTGGAAGAGGTTGAAGAAGCGGGCGATGGAGGTTGCGGCGGCGGAGGTCGCCTCCTCTTCAAGGCGCCGGCGCAGGTCGTCGAACAGCGCCGCCGGGCGCTCGAAGTCGAATTCGAAGGAGCCGAACTCGATGTGGCCCACCTGGTGCGTCGTAACCACCTTGAGCCACGAGAAGTTCTCCTCCTTGGTCGGGTGGCGCTCCACCACGGGCGGCAGGTAGACGTGCGAGCCGTCGGTGGCCGCCTGCTCTATCTCCACCCAGCCCACGTTCTTGTGCGCCGCCTCCGTAGCGGCCTCCAGCTGCACCTCCGCCCCGGCGAGCGCGTTGGCGTAGGCGCCCAGCAGCCCCTTCACCTTCTCCAATTCGATGGCGGAGGAGAGTTGGTCCAGCACCTGCTCGGAGCGCGAACTCTCGATGCGGAAGTAGGCCACGCCGCCGTCCGGGTTCTCGGCGAGTAGTTGCCGCCCCTGCTCGTACCACTGCTGGAACTGCGCGCCGCTGATGCGCTGGAGCACCGACGGCGCGGTGGTCAGGAAGGACGTTACCGCCTCATGCGAGACATCCACGAGCTCTTCCGACTTGGCTATCACGCCGTCTTGCGCGTCCTGCGGGATGCGCGCCATAGACTGCGTAGCCTCGGAGAGGAACAGCGAGATGTTGGACAGGCCGCGCCGCGTCAACTGCTCTGTCAGCCGGTAGAAGCGCGCGCGCAAGGGGCGATTGACGGTCGCGTTCACTTTGGACGCCCCCTCGAAGCAGCCGCGCACCTCGCGCCAACTGCCGTCCACCGCCGCCGACGCAAGCGAGATAATCTCTTCGCGTTCGGCGACCGTGGGTAGGATGCGCTGGCCCAGGTGCAGGCAGTCGGCCGCCAGGTCGTAGGAGCGGTAGGAGAGCGCGTCTACCAGAGCCACGAAGCCCTGGAGCTCGCGGAACGAGAGGTGCGCCGCCAGGTCGGCGCTGGCGTCGAAGAAGCGCGCCGCCAAGCTGGCCGACTTCCACGTGCCGCGCGACAGGCCCCGGCCCAGAGCCGCCCATCCCGCCACGTTGCGCGGCAGGAGGTGCGGCAAGACGCCCGGACTGGCGCGGAAGTAGGCGGCGGCCATCGTCGGCGAATCGGCGCACAGTTCGATGCCGCTGTCCACCCAGCGCTGAAACTGGGGATAGCTCAGCGCCTGGAGCACGCGCGGGCTGGCGCGGAAATACTCCGCCGCCGGCTCCCACGACCGCGCCGTCTGCCGCGCGATGCGCAGCCCCTCCTGCGCCCATCGCGCCTGCTCCACGGCACCCGCCGCCTGCTCGATCTGCGGCAGCGCGGCCTCGAACGCGCCGTTCAGCGCGGCCGGGTAGCGCCGCATGTCCGCCATCACGTGCTGCAGGTCAGGGGTTGGCGCCATGCCTCTTTGCGCTCCTTACGCCGCGTCCACGCGCCGGATGTCGCGCACCGCGTCCAGCAACTGGGTCAGAATAACCGCCGTTGCGCCGTAAACCAGCCGCCCCGCCCATGCGTAGGCGACGCGGTCGGCTGCCGCGCCGTCCCGCTCCGCGCGGCGCTCGCGCCGCAGCGACGCCGGGTCCAGGAAGGCGCGGAGCGGGGCGTGCACCGCTTCCGCCACCTCCCGCGGGTCGGCCTTGAAGTCGTAAGGGTAGGGGATGGCGCCGACGATCGGCCAAACAACAAAGCCCGTGCGTGTCAGCACGGTGTCCAGCGCTCCGAGCACGTCCACGTCTTCCGGCCTGATGCCCATCTCTTCCCACGCCTCGCGGAGGGCGCAGGATTGCGCGTCCGCGTCGCTCTCCTCCATGGAACCGCCCGGAAAGGCGATCTCCCCCTTGTGCTCCGCCAGGTGCTGCGAGCGCACGTTCAACAGCACTCGCCACTGGCCGCCGTCGTGATAGAGCGGGACGAGCACTGCCGCGGGCCGTGCTCCGTCCGCCGCCTCGGCGATAGGCGTCCGCTCCGCGAGGCGCGCCCGCAGCGCGTCGGCGAGCGAACGGTCGGCGCTAGGGGAAGATAGAGGTGACGACTTCGCTGACACTGCGCTGCACTTCGGAATCGTCGGTGAGGCCCCAGACCACAGCCACCTCGCAGGCGCGGCGGGGAGCGATGCCCTTGCTCATCAGCTTGCCGGCGTAGATGAGCAAGCGCGTGCTCACGCCCTCTTGCAGACTGTGGCCGCGTAGGTTGCGCACCTTCTCGCCGAGCAGCGCCAACTGCTTGGCCGTCTCCAGGTCCACCCCGCTCTCGTGCTCGATGATGGGGCCTTCCAGTTCGCGCGGCGGGAAGTCGAACTCGATGGCGATGAATCGCTGCCGCGTCGAGTGCTTCAGGTCCTTCAACGCCGTCTGATAGCCGGGGTTGTAGGAGATCACCATCAAGAAGTTAGGGTGCGCCTCGACCACCTCTCCGAGTTTCTCGATGTGCAGCAGGCGCCGGTGGTCGGCGAGCGGGTGGATGAGCACGGTCGTATCCTTGCGCGCCTCGACGATCTCGTCCAGGTAGCAGATGCCGCCGAACTTCACCGCTCGCGTCAGCGGCCCGTCGATCCAGCGCGTGCCCTCCACTTCCAACAGGTAGCGCCCGACCAGGTCGCTGGCCGTCAAGTCCTCGTGGCAGGCGACGGTAACCAGCGGGACGCCCGCGCCGTTGCGCCGCCCCTGGCGCTCGCTCATCTCCTTGGACATCCGCCACGCCATGTACTCGACGAACCGTGTCTTGCCGGAACCCGTCGGCCCTTTCAACAGCACCGGAACGCGCTCGCGGTAGGCCGCCTCGAACAGCGTTACCT
>JAPPFU010000098.1:1986-3998 GCA_028875085.1 Chloroflexota bacterium | reverse complement strand
GCTATGGCCGCATCGACACGCCGATCTTCGAGGACGTCAACGTCTTCCTGCGCACGGTCGGAGAGGAGACGGACATCGTTTCCAAGGAGATGTACGTCTTCAAGGACCGTGGCGGGCAGGAACTGGCGCTGCGGCCTGAGGGCACGGCGGCGGTCTGCCGCGCCTACGTAGAGCACGGCCTGCACAACCAGGCGCTCCCCGTGCGCCTCTTCTACTACGCGCCGATGTTCCGCTACGACAGGCCGCAGGCCGGGCGCTACCGCCAGCTTCACCAGTTCGGCGCGGAGGCGATCGGCGATTCCGACCCGGCCATCGACCTCGAGATCATCCAGCTGGCGATGGGCGCCATTGCGGCGCTCGGGCTAGGCCGCATGACGCTGGTGCTCAACTCCATCGGCGACGCCGCCGACCGCCCCGGCTACCTGTCTGCGCTGCGCGACTATTTCCGCCCTCACCTGGGCGCGTTGGGCGCCGACGATCGCCGCCGCTTCGAGACGAACCCGCTGCGCTTGCTGGACTCGAAGGACGAGCGAACCGCACCCCTGTTGGACGCCGCGCCGCGCAGCATCGACTACCTGGGCGAGGAGGCGCGCGCTCACTGGGAGCGGCTGCTCGGCTACCTGGCCGGGCTGGGTATGGATTGTCGCACCGACCATCGCTTGGTGCGCGGCTTGGACTACTACACGCGCACGGTCTTCGAAGTGCATCCCGACCTGGAGGGAGCGCAGAGCGCAGTGTGCGCGGGCGGGCGCTACGACGGCCTGGTGGAGCAGTTGGGCGGGCCGCCGACGCCGGGGGTGGGCTTCGCGGCGGGCATCGACCGCCTCATCCTCAATATGCAGCGCCAAAGGGTTTCGCCCCCCACGGCGCCTGGCCCGGTGGCGCTCGTCGCCATCGGCGCGGCGGCGCGGGCGAGCGTTCTAGAGGCTGCCGCTGCGCTGCGCCGCGATGGGATTGCCGCCGTGGTCGCACCCGACCGCAGTATGCGCGCACAATTGCGCTACGCCTCGGCGCTGGGGGCATCCTTCGCGGCGATCATGGGCGCGCAGGAGATGGAGGCGGGCACGGTTACGCTGCGAGCGATGACTGAGGGGACGCAGCGAGAAGTGGCGCGGAGCGAATTGGCGGCGGCGGTGGCGGCGGGTTTGAGCGGCGCCTAACCGGAGAAGGTCAGGTCGACGGGGACCAGGAAGAAACCGCCGGCGGTGTAGGTCTCCCGCCCCGCAGCGCGCAGCCGGTTGCCCCAGAACTCCACGCGCCCGCCGCCGTAGGAGTCGGGCGCGGAGATGGCAATCTGGAAGACCCCGCCCTGACCGATGGTGGTGCGCACCCACACGTCCGGAAGGCCCTGCTTGGTCAGGCGCGCGTACAGCGGGAAGACACCGGCCTGGGCGGGCGCGCCGTTCACCGTCACGTTGCCGGTGAAGACGTTCGGGAGGGACGGGAACTGCGTGCCGCTCCCTAGAGGCAGGGTCGCCGTAACCACCATCACGCCGCCTTGCAGCTGCGGGACGATGAAGTCCCTGAGGGAGGACGCCGCCACTGCGTAGGCCTCGCCCGGGCGCCCAAGCCCGATCTCGATGAGCTGCTCCTCCGTCATCCGCAGCCCAGCGAGTCCGCCCGAGTTGTCGAACACGCCGCCGCCCTCGGTGCCCGCGACCACGTCGCTCTGGATCTGGATATAGCGCGCGCCGGAGTTCAGGTCGGTGCGCAGGCCAAGTACCCTCTCCTCCCGCCTGTCGAGGGGCGAGTTGGCCGCCGCGGGGTAGCCAAGCACGATGACCCCTGTGTCCGTCTGCGGCGCGTCCGCCCCGGATATGGGAACGGCGTCGAAGTTGCTCTCGCCGCCGATGACCTGATAGAGCGCGATGTCCAGCCCGTCGTCGCGTCCGATCACCCATGCCTGGCCGGGGCGTCCACTGGCGGTAACGTAGTCGGCGAGCGGCGCGTAGTCCAGCTGCTTGGAAGTGGAGAGGATGAGGCCCTCCGAGTCGATCATCACGCCGCTCCAC
>JAPPFU010000098.1:0-1976 GCA_028875085.1 Chloroflexota bacterium | reverse complement strand
TGGGCAATATATCGTTCAGCGTCGGCGTCGGCGTCGGCGTGGGGCTGGGCGTCGGCGTGGGGCTGGGCGTCGGCGTGGGGGTAGCCGTCGGCGTCGGCGTCGGCGCCGGAGTTGGCGTCGGCGTCGGGGTAGGCGTTGGGGTGGCCGACGGCGTCGGAGGCGCCGGAGTGTTCGTGGGCGTAGCCCCGTCGCCGCAAGCGGCGAGAAGAAGGGCGACGGCCGCGACCAGGGCGACGATAAATGGGAAGAGGTGACGCATAGCGGATGCTCGCTCGCCATTGTGCGCATTCGCGGGCTTGCCTGGCAAGTGCTTTATCATGCGCGTCTCGCGCTCGCGCAGATTTGGGGGCGTAAGAGGCGCTGCTATACTGCGTTGCGCCCCCCGCAACTGGGGGCTTGCTTGTGAGGGCGCCCTATGGCCGACCGCCTCGATGCCATCGTCCGGCGCAACGCCGAGATCGAAGAACTGCTTGCCCGCCCCGACGTAGTCTCCGACGCGGAGCGTGTGTCGGCGCTGGCCAAAGAGCGCGCCGACCTCCAACCTGTCGTGCTCGTCCACGCCCAAGTCGAGGACGCCGAGCGCGGCCTGGAAGATGCCAACGCGCTCGCTGACGACCCCGACCACGAGGTAGCGGAGATGGCCCGGGTGGAGGTGGCCGAGCAGGCCGCCCGCCTCGACGCGCTGCGCGAGGAACTCCGCCGCGCCCTGCTCCCGCGCGACCCCAACGACTCCAAGAACGCCATCGTCGAGGTGCGCGCGGGCACCGGGGGCCAGGAGGCCGCCCTCTTCGCCGCCGACCTCTACCGCATGTACCTCCGCTACGCCCAGCGCGTGGGTTGGCAGCCCGACGTGGTGAGTGCGTCGGAGGCGGAGCAAGGTGGGTTCAAGGAGATTGTCTTCCAGGTCAACGGCGCGGGCGCCTACGGGCTGCTGAAGCACGAGAGCGGCGTACACCGCGTCCAGCGCGTCCCCGTAACCGAGGCGCAGGGGCGCATCCACACCTCTACTGCCACTGTCGCCGTCCTCCCTGAGGCGGAGGAGGTGGACGTGGAAGTCAAGGAGGGCGACCTGCGGGTGGACATCTTCCACTCCGGCGGCGCCGGCGGGCAGAACGTGAACAAAGTCGCCACCGCCGTCCGCCTCGTCCACCTGCCCACGGGCATCGTCGTAACCTGCCAGGACGAGCGCTCACAGCTGAAGAACAAGACGAAGGCGATGACGGTGCTGCGCTCGCGCCTGCTGGAGCAGCAACTGCGCGAGGCGCAGGCGCAGACGGGCGCGCTCCGCCGCTCTCAGGTGGGCACGGGCGAACGCTCCGAGAAGGTGCGCACCTACAACTTCCCCCAGGACAGCCTCACCGACCACCGCATCGGTCTCACCCTCCACGGCTTGGAGAGCATCCTCGCGGGCAACGTGGACGAGGTGCTGGGCGCGTTGGTGGAGGAGGAGCAGCGACGCCTGCTCCAAGAGGCGGTGGCGTGACCACGCTAGGCGGGCTGCTGCGCTCCACGGAGCGGCGGCTCGCCCAAGCAGGCGCGGAAGAGCCGCGTCTTGAAGCTGAACTATTGCTGATGGCGGCGCTGGGCATCGACCGCGCCACGCTTTACGCCAACCTGCAAGACCCCGCCCCGAACGGGAGTACCGGGGGATTGGAACCGTCGGTGCGTCGCCGGATGCGGCGCGAACCGGTGGCGCACATCATCGGCAAGCGGGAGTTCTACGGACGCGAGTTCTACGTCGGCCCCGGCGTCTTCATCCCACGCCCGGAGACGGAGACGCTGGCGGAGGAGGCGCTGCGCGTCGCGGTGACTATGAACGGCGCCCTGACCATCGCCGACGTTGGCTGCGGCAGCGGCGCCATCGGGGTAACGCTCGCCGCCGAGCTGCCCGGCGTGCAGGTGTTCGCCATCGACATCGACGCGGCGCCGCTGCAAGCGGCGCGGGAGAACGCGAAACGCCTGGGCGTCAAAGGGCG
>JAPPFU010000183.1 GCA_028875085.1 Chloroflexota bacterium | reverse complement strand
CGGCGCTTTCGTTGCGCCCGCGCGCTAGCCGACCACGGCCCACGCCGCCCCTTCCCGCTCCGCCAGGAACGCGGCGTAGGGCGCCTCCGCCAGGTGGCGCGCGTGGCTCTCCGGGTCGCACGCCGCCCCGATCCACACCTCTCCGTCCTCGAAGCGCTCCTTCTTCCATACGGGGACGACGTGTTTGATGCGGTCAACCGCGTACTGCACGGCGAAGAACGCCTCGAGGCGGTGCGGCGCGGCGGCGGCGACCACTAGGCTCGTTTCGCCGACATCCACGCGGCCGATGCGGTGGCGCGCCGCTGCGTCCGATAGGCCGAAGCGCGCCGCTGTCTCCTCGAGCACCTGGCGCAGCACCTTCTCCGCCATCCGCGCGTGCGTCTCGTACTCCAAGCGCACCACGCGCCGCCCGTTTGTGCTATCCCGCGTCGTCCCCTCGAACGTCACCACCGCGCCGTTGGCGGGACGGCGCACCGCGTCCGTAACTTCTGCCGCGTTCAGGCGCTCCTGCACGACGCGCGCGTCCACGCCGCCCGACACCGGCGGGTAGAGCGCGACTTCGTCGCCGTCGTGCAACGGGTAATCGAGGTTGGCGAACTCCTCGTTGACGGCGATCAGGTGCGGCGTGAACGCGCGGGGCAGCGCGGGAGCGGCGGCCAGCAGCGCCGCCACCGCGTCAGCGACTACCGCGGGGTCGGGCAGCGCCACGTCGAAGCGGTCGCGGCCCGCCTGTTCGCGGTAGGAAGCGAAGAGTCGCACGCGCGCCTGCATAGCGCCGATTATAGCCGCGCCGGTGCTACACTCGCCCTATGGCGAGGCAGCCGCGCGACGCATCGCTCTTTGCGCACGAGGCGCGGCGGCGCTCCGCCGCCATCGAGCCGCTCGCCGCTCGCATGCGCCCCCGTTCGCTGGAGGAGTTCGTGGGCCAGGAGCACGTCCTGAGCCCCGGCAGCGTGTTGGAGCGCGCCATCCGCGCCGACGCCGTGCCCTCCATGGTGCTGTGGGGGCCGCCCGGCGCGGGCAAGACCACGCTCGCCCTGCTCATCGCCGCCGCCACACGCGCCGCCTTCGCCTCGCTCTCCGCCGTCGCCTCCGGCGTCGCCGACCTGCGCAAGGCGGTGGCCGACGCCCGCGAGCGCTGGCGGATGGAGCAGCGCCGCACCATCCTGTTCGTGGACGAGGTGCATCGCTTCAACAAGGCGCAGCAAGACGTCATCCTGCCCCACGTGGAGGACGGTACCGTCGTTTTAATAGGCGCGACCACCGAGAACCCCTCCTTCGAGGTGAACGCCCCGCTCCTCTCTCGGGCGCGCGTCTTCAAGTTCGAGCCGCTGACGGACGGCCAGGTGCGCTCCCTCGCCGAGCGTGCGCTGACGGACGAAGAGCGCGGCGTCGGCGCGGCCAACGCGCGCCTCGACGAGGCCGCGTGGGAGCTGCTGCTGGTCGTTGCGGGCGGCGACGCGCGCGTCGCGCTCAACGCCGTCGAATTGGCCTCGCAGGCCGCCCAACCCGGCGAGGACGGAACGCGCCGCGTCGACCGCGCCCTGATGGAGCAGGTGCTCCAACGCCGCGCCCCCTCCTACGACAAGGCGGGCGACTCCCACTACGACACCATCTCCGCCTTCATCAAGTCTATGCGCGACTCCGACCCCGACGCCGCCATCTACTGGCTGGTGCGGATGATCGAGGCGGGCGAGGACCCGCTCTTCATCGCGCGCCGCATCGTCATTCTCGCGGCGGAGGACGTGGGCCTCGCCGACCCGCAGGCGCTGCCGGTGGCGGTTGCCGCGCAACAGGCCGTCCACTTCATCGGTATGCCGGAGGGGGCGATTCCGTTGGCGGAAGCGACGGTCTATATGGCGGCGGCGCCCAAGAGCAACTCCGCCTACGCCGCCCTCAACGCGGCGCGCGAGGAAGTGCGCACGGGCCGCGAATACCCCGTTCCGCTCCACCTGCGCAACGCCGCAACCGGCCTGATGCGCCGCATGGGCTACGGCGAGGGCTACCGCTACGCCCACGACTACGAGGAACACTTCGCGGGTCAGCAAGACCTGCCCCCCGAACTCGTCGGCAAGCGCTTCTACGAACCCTCCGGCGAGGGCTACGAGCGCGAAGTGCGCGAGCGAGTCGAGGCGCGCCGCCGCAAGGCGCAAGAGCGGCGCACGCAACCGGACGCCTAATCCCGCAGCCCAGGCGCTTGCCCCGCTTGACGCGCCTGCTATGCTGAACTGCGTCCGATAAGGATGTGCCTGGCTCCCCTTCGGCGGAGCCGCACAAATCTAGGAGAGGAGGCTCCGGCTATGGTTAGGCTGCTCTTCGTAGACCTTCACCGGTGGCACTTCCCTGGATCCGCCCCTGCCGCGGCCGCCCGTAAGGCCTAGGCGAGGGCGGGGGACCCGGTAGGGGCCCAGCGGAAGCCGGAAGCTCCGCGCGTCATCGGCGGAGAGGACGCATAGCACAGCCGCCAAGCGGCATGCGCCCCACCACACTCCGGGCATAGCGACCGGGAGCAGCGACGGAGCGGAAGGTGAGTCCCGCCGAAGGGCGGGGCGCAAGAGATAGCCGGAGAGGCCAGTGGTCGCTCTGGCTATCTGCTTCCTACGATCACCCCGCGCTCACTGCTCCGCGCGCCACCGACTCGATCACGTCCAGCGCCTCGTCCACGTCCTCCGCGTTCACGCCGTAGTGCGTAACGAGGCGCACGCGCCCGTAGCCGCCCCCGCACAGCACCCCGCGCTCGCGCAGCGCCGCCACGAACTCCTCCGCGCTCATCGTCCGCGGCGACAGGTAGACCATGTTCGTCTCCACCGGGTCGGTAACGTCGCCGACGCCCTGGATGGACGCGAGCCCCTCGCCGAGGCGCCGCGCATTCGCGTGGTCTTCCGCCAGGCGCTCCACCATATGCTCCAGCGCCCACACGCCCGCCGCCGCCAGCACTCCGCCCTGGCGCATCCCACCCCCCACGATCTTGCGCATCCGCCGCGCCTTGGCGATGAACTCCGCGCTCCCGCACACTACCGACCCCACCGGGCACGAAAGCCCCTTGGACAGGCAGAAGGTGAGCGAATCAGCGGGCGCGGCGAGGTCGGCGGCAGGCACGCCCAGCGCGATTGCCGCGTTGAAGATGCGCGCGCCGTCCATGTGAACAGGCAGGCCATGGCTGCGCGCGACGTCGGTAACGCTGCGCGTCTCGGGGGCGCTGAATGCCGCGCCGCCGCCCCGGTTGTGCGTATTCTCGATCTCGACCATCGCCGTGCGCGGGAACATCCCCGCCGTCGGGCGCACCGCCGCCTCCACCGCCTCGGGGCGCGGTAGGCCGCGCGCGTCCGAGGCCACCGCCCGCAGCTGCACGCCGCCCACGAACGCGAGGCTCGCGACCTCGTTGATGAGCAGGTGCGCCGAATCGCCCACAATCGCCTCCGACCCCCGCTCGCACCACGCCAGCCCCGCCACCAGGTTGCCCATCGTGCCGCTGGAGACGTACAAGCCCGCCTCCTTGCCCGTCATCTCCGCGGCGAGCGCCTCGAGGCGGTTGATGGACGGGTCTTCCCCGTACACGTCGTCGCCAAGCTCAGCCTCGGCCATAGCGCGGCGCATCTCCGGCGGCGGTTGCGTAACCGTGTCGCTGCGCAGGTCGATGGGCTTGGTCGTGCCGGTGTTCATTGGCGCCTCCTTGAGGGCGATTGTAGCAGCGCGCCGCGGTGGGGAGGGCGTACACTGTGGGGCTGTGGCGTCCGTGCTCTCTCCCCGCAACCTCTACGTGCTGGCCCTCGTCGCCGGGGTATTGGCATTCGACCAGTTGACCAAGCGCGTGGTTACGCAGACCCTCGCCCTGGGCGAATCGTGGCCCGCCGAGGGATTCTTCCGCATCACCCGCGTCGCCAACACCGGCAGCGCCTTCGGCCTCTTCGGCGGCCACAACATGCCCCTCACCCTCGCCTCCATCCTCGGCGTGGCCGTCATCCTCTGGTTCATGCGCTCATCGGGCGAGAGCCTCGTCGTCCGCACTAGTCTGGGTC
>JAPPFU010000241.1 GCA_028875085.1 Chloroflexota bacterium | reverse complement strand
GCTGCTGGCCGCCCGACATCTCGGCGGGGCGCTTGTTCGCTTGCTCCACGATGCCGACCAACTCCATCAGTGCGAGCGCCCGCGCCCGCGCCTCCTGCTGCTGCACGCCCGCCAGCAGCAGCGGCAGTTCCACGTTCTCAACGCCAGAGAGGACGGGCAGCAGGTTGAACGACTGGAAGACGAAGCCCATATTCTGCGAGCGGTAGCGCGTGCGCTCGCGGTCGGACATCTCGTTGAGCGCGCGGTTCGCCACGCGCACGTCGCCCGACGTGATGGTGTCGATGCCGGAAAAGGTGTTGAGCAGCGTCGTCTTGCCGCAGCCCGACGGCCCCATCACCGCGACCATCTCGCCCGCTTCGATGGTGATGTTCACGCCCTGGAGCGCCCGCACCGTCAATTCCCCCGTTTCGTACACCTTCACTACGTCGCGTGCTTCGATGATAGGCTCGGCCATAGACGGGGAACACTCCTGAACGGGGGGACTGCTGCCCAGTATAGCGCGTGCGTTTCAAGAAAGTGTGAAGGACGCCCCGCCCTCACCCCTCCGTGATGGGCTGGGCGACGATCCACAGACTGACCATCGTGTAGCCCACCATCAGCGCCAGCATCGGGTATTGACTGCGCACCGCTTGGCGGCGCGTCGGAAAGGCGCGCAGCGCGTAGACGTGCGTCGCGAACACCGCCGCCGCGTGCCCGATGACGATGGCGGCCACGCTCGCCGCCCACGCCGCCTGCGCGTTGATGACGCCGATGTCCACCCGGTAGGCCGCCGTGCCGAACAGGTTCCACCCCTGCCCCAGCGGGTCGGACACGAGCGGGATCAGCAACTGGCCCTGGATGAGCAGGAAGGAGAGGAAGTGCGCCACGTGATAGGCGAGCGCGATGGGCACGAGCGAGTAGACGAAGGCGAGCGCGACCTCGCCCGGCGTGGCGCCGCCGCCGCCCAGCCGCGCCATCGCCCGCGCCACGCCGTAGTACGCCCACGCGAAGACGAGCGGCGTCATCAGCAGCCCGAACGTCTCCGCCGCGACGAACGAGTTCGCCGTGAAAAGGCGGAAGAACTCCTGCCCCCCGGTGGCGAACTGTACCCACGCCGGCGTCTCCGTCAGCCCGTCGAACGTAACGCTCGCCAGCACAAACAGCAGCAACGCCGCCTCCGACGCGCTGGGGCGCTCGACCGACAGCAGGCCCGACCCCCACCAGCGCAGATTCCATTCGCGCTCGCCGGGGGGCGCGGCGGCGTAGGCGGCGTAATCGTCCACCTTGCCGCCCGCCCGAGCCTCCGTCGGCGAGAAGCGCGCCATAAAACCGAAGACCATGCTGAACACCTCGCCCCGCCGCAGCCACTCGTCGCGCCCGAACCAGAACATCCCCGCGAAGGTGATTGCGGTGTAGAGCAGCGCGAGGACGGCGAGGCGGCTCGGGATGGCCGACTGCGGATCGACGATCTCCACCCACGCGAAAACGGCGAACAGGGCGACCGCCGGCCACGCGCCGAGCGCCGCCGGATACGGACGCGCCATGCCCAGCGGACGCCCCAGTGTGCGGCGCGAGAGCGCGTCCGCCCACCCGAACAGCGAGCGCCACGGGTTCAGCAGCGTCCACAGATTGCCGGCGAACGCACTGACGTAGGCCAGCCCCACCCAGAAGCCGACCCACGTCAGCACGGGCGCAAGGTTCTCGATCGAGACCCCCGTGCCGAAGAGTCCGGCCCAGACGTAGAGGGCGAACATCCCAACGCCGAACGCCTTCACCACGCCCACCGCCCAGGGCGAGGCGAAGACGCGCAGGGGTGTCCGCAGCAGGTTGAAACGCGGATAGCGCGCCGTCCCCTCCCCGCCTAGGCTGAAGCCGGCGACGGCGGCGAAGGAGAGCGCGACGGCGGCGCCCGCCCCGCCGACGTACAACCCCAGCGGCAGGGGCAGATCGTAGCGCTCGCCGAAGCCATGGGCGCGGGCGACCGCCCCGCCGCTCGTCCCGATGAGCAGCGAGAGCGCCGCCGCGTAGAGCGCCGCGCGCCGCATCGCCTACCGCGGCCGCACGACGAGCGTGCCGAGGATGGTCTCCGCGCCGCCCGCTGCGTGAGAGTGGCCGCCGCCGCCGTCTCCGCCGTCCGTCCCGGCGCCCTCGCCGCCGCTTGCTCCACCGTCGGAGACGTGCGTCATCGTCGTCGTCCGGACGCCGTATTCGCAGTGGTCGGGGCCGCTGAGAACGGCGGTGAGGCGGCGGGCGCCCTGCCCTAGCGTGAGGCGTGCCTCCGGCTCGTAGTACATCGAGTACAACTGGTCGTCCACGAACAGGTGCCAGTGGTTGCCGTCCGTCAACGGGAAGTTGGGCGCGTCAAGCGCGACGACGATCTCGCCCGGGGCGGCGCCCTCACGGACGCGGAGTTGCGGGCTTACGCCGTCCAGCGGTGCCACGCACGGCGGAGATTCCGCGCCGTGGTCGGGCCCCGCCGGGTGGAAGGCGATGGCATAGGCGCCCGTGGCGCGCGCCTCGAACGTCAGCGACGCGGGCGCGCCCGGCGAGACGGCGAGTTCGAGGTCGTAGCCGTGCAGATGCAGCGCGCCGGGCGCATCGGTCGTCGTCTCGAAGGTAACGTTGTCGCCCTGGCGGACCTCCAACTCCGTCTCGCCTTGGAGCGCGCCGCCCTGGATGGCCAGTTTGAACGTCCGGTCTTCGGGCTCGCCGCCGCCGCAGGCGGCCAGCGCCCACGCGGCGAGCAGCAGCGCGGCGGTGAGCGCGGTTCTTGCCGGTGTCATCGTATGCCCTTTCGGAGGGCGCGCGCGCTCCTGCGGCGGCGGGCAAGGACGGCGCTGAGCGCCAGCGGCGCCGCCACCACCGTGATGGCGACGGCCGCCGCCCACGGGAAGCCGCCGCCGCGCTCGCGGAGCGTCAGCGGCAACTCCAACCGCGTCGCCCCCAGCGCCGAGTCCACCTCTACGGCCACCACCCACGCGCCCGCTTGCCGGGGCGTCAGCAGTGCCCAGTAGTCGTCGGGGCGGCTCAGGTCGTTGGCCGCCGCCTGCGCCGGGCCGACCGACTCCGAGCCGTCGGCGGCGCGCGCCGACAGGGTTACGCGGACGGCGCCGAGGTCGTCCGCGCCCGACGCGCCGGCGGGGGCTACGACGGCGGTAACTTCGAGCGAGCCGACGTAGGGCGTGGCGACGACGCGGAGCGCGTAGGCGCCGCTGACGCCGTTGAACAGGTCGATGGCGTCGGGGTGGTCGACGTGGGCGCTTGCCGGCGCGGCAAGCAGAGCCGCGCCGAGCGTTGCGGCGGCGATGGCGGCGGGCAGCCCTCGGCGGCTGCCGCGCGGGAGTGAGCGCACGATTGCCTCTTTTGCGTTGGGATTGGGTGGCCGGGCGAGCGCCCGGCGCGCGTCAGGCGGCGGCCCAGGCGCAGGGAGGGCGCGGGTCGCGGGAGAGCAGGGAGGCGTGCGGCAGGCGCTCAGGGCGCCCCCGTATGAGGGCGAGCAGTCCGAGCGCCGTAATGAGGACGGCGGCGGTTAGCGCCCACGCCAGCCCGCCGACGCCCGCGGCGCCGTGTCCGTCGCCGGGCGTCGCGCCGACGTTCGCGGAGTCCGCGTCCGTCTGCCCCGCCAGGTCGTAGGCGTGCAGGTGCTCGCCGATGCGCTCGACGTGGCCGTGCCAGGGCAGGCGCTCGGCGTACCCCGCGTCGGCGATGGGGCCAAAGGCGGGGTAGAGCGCGAGCAGCGCGCACAGCAGCGGCAGATACAGGCGCAGCGTTCGGCGGGCGTAGCGTCGCATCGCCCATAGTGTACGCCCTGGGCGTAGCAGCGCGCCCGCTCGCGCCCCCACCTCGTAGGGGCGACCCTCGTGGTCGCCCTCCTTCGTTCGCCCTACACATTGCGTGGCAGGGACAGGTTTCAAACCTGTCCCTGCGGGGTTGCGTATAGTTGACGGATCGGAGACGGAGGTCGCGGTATGCCCAACTACTGGCTGGTGAAGTCGGAGCCGAGCGCCTATTCGTGGGACGACCTGGTGCGCGACCAGGTGGCGGAGTGGGAC
>JAPPFU010000191.1 GCA_028875085.1 Chloroflexota bacterium | reverse complement strand
GGGTAGAGGCGCAGCGCAAGATGGTTAGCAGAGGCGCCTGGGCGCGCCCGGCGACCTCGTCCTCCTACTCTCCCGAGCGCAGCAGCGGCGCGACGCGGTCGAGGATGCGCCACGCAACCTCGCGCTTGGACATCAGCGGCAACTCCTCCGGGGCGCCCTCCGGCGCGAGCAGCGTCACCTGATTGTCGTCAGCGCCGAACCCGGAGCCTTCGCGCGAGATATCGTTGGCGACGATGAGGTGCAACTCCTTGGCGCGGAGCTTCGCCTGGGCGTTCGCCAGCAGGTCTTGGCTCTCCGCCGCAAAGCCCACGCGCACGATGTCCCGCGGCGCCTCGCTGAGGATGTCCGCCGTCGGCTCCATCCGCACGTGCAGCGCCTCGCCGCTTTTCTTGATCTTCTGCGCGCTCGGCTCGGCCGGGCGGTAATCGGCCACTGCCGCCGCCATGACGAGCGCGTCGGCGCCCGCGCAGGCGCTCAACACCGCCTCGCGCACCTGCGCCGACGTCTCCACCGCGCGCACCGCAACCCCGGCAGGATAGGGCAGAGCGGTGGGGGCGGACACCAGCACCACCTGTGCGCCCCGGTCTCGGGCGGCCTCCGCCAGCGCGTAGCCCATCTTGCCCGACGAGCGGTTCGTTACGACGCGGACGGAGTCGATAGGCTCCTGCGCGCCGCCCGCCGAGACGACGATGGTTTTGCCCGCCAGGTCGCCGCCGCGCCCGAGGACGCGCCCCGCCAGCCCGATGATCTGCGCCGTATCCGCGAGCCGCCCCTGGCCGTACAGCCCCGACGCGAGCCGCCCGCGCTCCGGCCCCGCGAACTCCGCGCCGCGCTCGCGCAGGATGGCCGCGTTGGCTTGCACTGCCGGGTGCTCCCACATATCGGCGTCCATCGCCGGGGCGATGAGCAGTGGGGCGGGACACGCCAGTGCGGTGAGGCTCACCGGATCGTCGGCTTGGCCGTGGGCGAACTTGAAGAGCGCGTTGGCCGTCGCCGGGGCGACGATGAACAGGTCGGCGGCGTTGGCCAAGGCCACGTGCTCGATGGCGTCCTCCGACGCCGGGTCGAACAGGTCGGCCAGCACCGGCTGATGCGTAACGCTGCGAAAGGTGAGCGGCGTTACGAACCGCGCCGCCGCGGGCGAAAGCAGCACGTTCACCCGCGCGCCCGTCTGCGTCAACTTGCTGGCGAGGTCGGCGGCCTTGTACGCCGCGATGCTTCCCGTAACGCCAAGCAAAACGCGTTTGCCGTCGAAAGGCCGCATCAGTCCGCTCCCTCCGCGCGGTTCAGCGCGTAGACGTGCGCCAGCCCGCGCAGTGTCAGGTGCTCGTCCACGACGTCGATGGCGGCGGTCTGGGACGCCATGGTGTTGGCTAGCCCGCCCGTGGCGATGACGGTCGCGGGCGCGTCCAGTTCGCGGCGGAAGCGCTCCACCATCGTCTCCACCAGCCCGGCGTAGCCCAGCACGAGGCCCGACTGCATCGCGTGCGTCGTGTTCTTGCCGATAGCGGATGGCGGCGGCGCCATCTCCACCCGGCGCAGCAGCGAGGCGCCGCGAAAGAGCGCGTCGGCGGCCAGATCGAGCCCCGGCGCAATCGCCCCGCCCAGATAGGCGCCGTCCGCCGAGATTGCGTCGAATACCGTCGCCGTGCCGAAGTCCACCACGATGGCGGGCCCGCCGTAGAAGTGGTACGCCGCCGCCGCGTCCACTACGCGGTCGGCGCCGACGTCGTGCTGGTTGTCGTACCGGATGCGCACGCCTGTCCGCACGCCCGCGCCCACAATCAACGGCTCCACGCCGAACAGATCCGCCGCCGCCTGCGCGAACACGCCGGTCAGGGGCGGCACGACGCTGCAAAGCGCCGCTTCGCGCACCTGGTCGGGCCGGATGCCCTTCATCGGCAGCAATTGGCTCAGCTGGAGCGCGTACTCGTCCGCCAGGCGGCGCTGGTCGGTGGACAGGCGCCAGGAGGCGGCCAACTCGTCTCCCTCGAACAGACCGAGGGTCACGTTGGTATTGCCGATGTCGACGGCGAGTAGCATAACTTGGGTCGGATCGAGCGCTCCGCTCGTATCCGCCGACGCCATTGTACCACGCCCGGCGCGTCAGGCGCTTTGGGCTTTGCGCTCGGGCGCTTCCGGCTTGACGGCCTTGCGCGCAGTGGTGAGGAGGAGGGGTTCGGCGAGGCGGCCGGAGGCATCGGCGTCGAGAACGCACTCGCGCACGTGGGGCATGGACGGCAGGTTGTACATCACGTCGAGCAGCGCCTCCTCGAAGACGGTGCGCAGGCCGCGCGCGCCGGTCTTGCGCAGCAGCGCCTCCTGCACTGTGGCTTCGAGAGTGGCCTCGGTGAAGGTGAGTTCGACGTCGTCAAGGGAAAAGAGGTGCTGGAACTGTTTGGTTACGGCGTCCTTGGGCTCGGTGAGCACCCGGAGCAACGCCGCCGCATCGAGGGCGTGGAGGTTGACGGCGATGGGGAGGCGCCCGATGAACTCGGGGATGAAGCCGTATTCGAGCAGGTCTTCGGGGCGGACTTCGTCGCGAATCTCGTCCGACGTGCGCTCGGTGAACTCCTCCGGACGGAAGCCGATGCGATGGCGGCCCTCGGCGACGCGGCGGGAGATGATCTTCTCGAGGCCGTCGAACGCGCCCCCGCAGATGAAGAGGATATTTGCCGTGTTGACCTGCAGGAACTCCTGCTGGGGATGCTTCCGCCCGCCCTGGGGCGGCACGTGGGCGGTGTAGCCCTCGATCAGTTTGAGCAGCGCCTGCTGGACGCCCTCGCCGGAGACGTCGCGGGTGATGGAGGGATTGGCGGCCTTGCGGGAGAGCTTGTCGATTTCGTCGATGTAGATGATGCCGTGCTCGGCGCGGCGCACGTCGTGGTCGGCGGCCTGGATGAGGCGCAGCAGGATGTTCTCCACGTCCTCCCCTACGTAGCCCGCCTCGGTCAGCGAGGTCGCGTCCGCCACCGCGAACGGAACGTCCAGCACCTTGGCGAGAGTCTGCGCGAGGATGGTCTTGCCGGAGCCGGTGGGGCCCACGAGGAGGATGTTGCTCTTCTGGATCTCCACGTCCTCGGAGACTGCGTTCGACCAGACGCGCTTGTAGTGGTTGTAGACGGCGACGCTGAGGACGCGCTTGGCCTTCTCCTGCCCCACGACGTACTCGTCCAAACGCTGCGTGATCTCGCGGGGGAGCATGCTCCGCTGGCGCGGCGGCGGGCGCACGGCGGCGGGCGTCGGGGCGGACTCCTCGGAGATGATCTGCAGGCAGAGGCGGACGCACTCGTCGCAGATGAAGACGCGGCCGGGCCCGGCGATGAGGCGCTCGACGGAGGACTGGCTCTTGCCGCAGAAGCCGCAGACGTGGTCGGTGGGCGGAGGGGTCGGGGGGGTGGTCATCTTAGCTTCGGCCCTTCTCGGCGGGCGCCGCGCCGTCCTCCGAGTGCGTGGGGAGAGGCGTCCCGATCACCTCGTCGATGAGGCCGTACTCCTTGGCCTGCTCGGCGGGAAGGTAGAAGTCGCGGTCGGTGTCGCGGGCTATCTTGTCGTAGGGCTGCCCGGTGTGGGTGGAGAGAATCATGCGAATTTTGTCCTGCACGCGGAGGATCTCGCGTGCGGCAATCTCCACGTCGCTCGCCTGCCCTTGCGCGCCGCCCATCGCCTGGTGCATGTGCACGGTGGCGTTGGGAAGGGCGTAGCGCTTGCCGGGCGCTCCGGCGCATAGGAGCACCGTTCCCATGCTGGCGGCCATGCCGACGCAGATGGTGGAGACGTCGGGCTTGATGAGTTGGATGGTGTCGTAGATGGCGAGGCCGGAGGTGATGACGCCCCCGGGGCTGTTGATGTAGAGGCTGATTTCCTTCTCGGGGTCTTCGCGCTCGAGGAAGAGGAGTTGGGCGACGATGAGGTTCGAGACCTGGTCGTGGATGGGGGTGCCCAAGAAGACGATGCGCTCCTTCAGCAGAAGTGAGTAGATGTCGTAGGCGCGGTCGGCGGGCGCGCCCGCCTCGATAACCAATAGGTTGATGTTAATAGGTAG
>JAPPFU010000217.1 GCA_028875085.1 Chloroflexota bacterium | reverse complement strand
GGTGAAGGTGCGCCGGTTCTACCACCGGTGGGTCCGGGTCATCGCCAAGTCGCACTAGGCCGGAGCCGAGCATGTACTACCGCAGAACGGTCAGCGACGCGCAGATCAATCGCGAACTGCTGGACAACGTGTTGAACACCAACACGCGGTGGGTCGTGCTCGCGCTGCTGACCGGATTCATTGTCGCGGGCGCTCTGATCGCCGCCGGCCTGCTCGTCAACCGGGGCCTGGGCCTCACCGGCCTCAACCGCCCGGTGTTCTGGGGTTTCTTCATCACCAACTTCGTGTTCTGGGTCGGCATCAGCCACGCGGGGGTGATGATCTCCGCCATCCTGCGCCTGAGCCAAGCCGAGTGGCGGCGGCCTATGGTGCGCGCGGCGGAGACGATGACCGTCTTCGCCCTGATGACCTCGCTGCTGATGCCCATCATCCACGCGGGCAGGCCGTGGCGCATCTTCTACTGGGTGCTGCCCTACGACTTCTCGCGCGGCATCTGGCCCGACGTCCGCTCCCCTCTGGTGTGGGACCCGACGGCCATCACCACCTATCTGACCAGCAGCATGCTGTTCGTGTTCACGGCGTTGATTCCCGACTTCGCGGTGATCCGCGACCGCTCGACCGGTTGGCGCAGGACGGTGTACGGCGTGCTGGCGATGGGGTGGCACGGCAACCCGCGCCAGTGGAAGTTGCAAGGCATCGCGGGCATCCTGCTCTCGGCGCTCATCCTGCCGGTGTTCGTGTCGGTGCACTCCATCGTGTCGTGGGACTTCGGAGTGAGCCTGGTGCCTTCGTGGCACGTGACCGTCTTCGCGCCCTACTTCGTCATCGGCGCGGTGCTCTCGGGCGTGTCGGCGGTGGTGACGCTGATGATCATCATGCGCCGCCTGTTCAAGCTGGACAACTACATCTGGGAGGAGCACATCGACGGCCTGGCGCGGCTGCTGATAGTCGTGGCCATCGGGTGGCACTTCTTCTTCTGGCTGGAGTTCGTGTTCGCGCTGTGGCTGGTGGAGGATCAGGAGTTGGTGGTCTGGCACCTGCGCCTGTTCGAACCGCCGTGGAGCTGGTTCTTCCTGGCCTTCTACGTCAACTCCTTCCTGATTCCGGTGCCTTTATGGATGCTCCGGCGCGTCAGACGCAGCTTCAACTGGATGCTGTGGACGAGCCTGCTCGTCAACATCGGCATGTTCTTCGAACGACTCATCATCATCGTGCCCGCGTTGATGCGGAAGGGGCCGATCCCCTTCCAGTACGGCACGTACCGGCCCAGCCCTGTGGAGATCACCATCGTGGCGGGCACGTTCTTCCTGGTCGGCTTCCTGATGCTGATGTTCAGCAAGTTCTTCCCGCTGATACCGCTGTGGGAGGAGAAGGAAGGCCAGCAACTCAGCGATTCGGTACAGATAGGCCGGGTGACGGTGCCCGGCCTCGTGAAGGAGTAAGGGTATGGCGGACACGAAGCTACTGGGGCTGTTCGAAGACCCGCAGGGGGCGGCGGACGCGCTGTCCGCGTTGCGGGAGGAGGGCTTCCCCCACGAGGACATGGACATCTACTCGGGCAGCCCCTTCCCGGAGGGCACGTTCGGCGAGTACGAGGCGCCGCACCGCCTCTACATGTTCCCGCTGGTCGGGGCGATGGTCGGCTTCACCGTGGGCCTGCTAATCACCGCGACCACCCAGATCTCCTACCCCATCGTCACCGGCGGCAAGCCCTTGCTCAGCATCCCACCCATGACCGTCATCATGTACGAGATGACGATGCTGCACGCCATCATCTTCACCGTGCTCGGCATCCTGTTCGAGTCGAGGCTGCCCAAGCGCAGGCTGGGCGTCTACGACACGCGCATCACCGAGGGCTACATCGGCCTCATCGTCGCCTGTCCGCAGGAGCGCACGGCCACAGCCGAGGCCACGATGCGCCGCCTGGGCGCGGAAGACGTGAAGCAAGAGGGCTAACGCGTGAAGCGGCTACGCGGCATACGGCTTCTCGGGCTCGCCGCCCTGCTCGTGGCGGCGATGGCCGCGGCTGCCTGCGAGGCGGGCGAGCCCGCCCGGTCGACGGGCGCCTACCAGATCGACATCTTCCAGGAGATGCACTACACCCAAGACTTCAAGTCGCAAGAGCCGCCCCGCTTCCTGCCGCCCGAAGGCTCCGTGCCGGTCACGGGGGGCAAGGTCGCCCTGCCGGAAGGCAACGACGCCATTGACGCGCTGCCCAACCCGACCGTGCGCAACGATGCCAACTTGAACCTCGCCGCCCGCCTCTACAACGTCAATTGCGCCTCTTGCCACGGCCTCAGCGGCGGCGGGGACGGCTACGTGGGCTTGCGGTTCGCCGAATACGGCGCCGTTCAGCCCCCGGCGTTCACCGACGACCGCGTCGCCGACCTTGCCGCGGGCCGCGCCTACGCCTCGATCACGAACGGCTTCGGCTTTATGCCCCCCTTCGGCAACCTGCTCAGCGACGAGGAGCGCTGGGTGCTGGTGCACCTGCTCTTCATCTCCGACGCCGAGCGCGCGGCGCTCCTGGGCGACCCTGCCAACCAGCCCACCGGCGGCGGCTAGCCTGCCGCACGGCGGGGCATCCGTCGCCAACCTTCTACGATCAACATGCTCCGGCGCGGGGCTGGCCGTCTTATAATCGTAGGAAGCCGCCCTGTCTCTTCTATAGGCATCCTTGACACACTATCCTGAACCGCCGCTCTGGGCCGTCCTGCGGCTTGGCCGCGCCGCGTTGGTCATCGCCGGGCTGCTCCTGCTGGCGGCCTCCGCCGCCGCGACCACCGTCATGGCGCAGGATGACGCCGCGTCCGACCTGCCGCCCGAAGTCGAGGAAGCAGCCCTGCGGCTGGACAAGCAGTTGATGTGCCCCATCTGCCCCGGCGAGACGCTTAATCAGTCGCAGACGGCTTTGGCCAAGCAGATGCGCGCCGTTATCCGGCAACGCCTCCTCGAAGGCGAGAGCGAGCAGGAAGTGAAGGACTACTTCGTCTCGGTCTACGGCGAGTCGGTGCTGGCCGAGCCGCCGCGGCGCGGCTTCTGGCTGACGGCGTGGCTCGTTCCCGCCGCCGCGGCGGTCGTGGGCGCGGGCGCGCTGGTCTTTATAGTGCGGTCGATGCGGCGCTCCGCCGTAGGGCGGGGAACCGCGCTCGACGCGCAGCCCGACCCGGCGCTGGCCGACTATCTGCGCGCGGTGGACGCGGAGTTGGGCTTGGACGGCGGCTCGCGCGAGAAAGGCAAGGCGAACGGTGGCTAGCCTCGGCACGGCGTCGCTGATCATCGCGGTGGCGTTGGCCGCCTACGGCGGCGGCGCGTCTTTCATCGGCGCCAGGCAGCGCAACGGAGCGCTGGCCGTGAGCGGGAGACGCGCGACCTACGCGCTGGCGCTCGCTTTGGGCGTGGGCGTGCTGGCGCTGGTCACCGCGTTTCTCCGCAACGAATTCGCCATACGCTACGTCGCCGACCATTCCAACCTGGCGATGCCGCGCGTCTACACGTGGGTCGCCTTCTACGCGGGCAACGAGGGGTCGCTGCTGTTCGTCGCCTTCGCGCTGGCGCTGATGTCCTCGCTGGCGATGGCCTACGCCCCGCGCAGGCTCGGCGCGCAGCTGCCCTACGCCAACGGCGTGCTGATGGTTATCTCCTTCTTCTTCACGGCGGTGATGCTCTTCCTGGCCAACCCCTTCGTCGAGACGGCGACAGTCCCCATAGACGGCAGGGGCATCAACCCGCTGCTGACGCATCCGGGGATGTTCGCGCACCCGCCGCTGATTATGACGGGCCTCATCTCCATCGCCGTGCCGTTCGCGTTTGGGATGGGGGCGCTGCTTTCGGGGCGGGTGGACGACGCGTGGGTGGACGCGGGGCGCGTGTGGGGATTGGCGGCGTGGGCGCTGCTGGCCATCGGCCTGCTGTTGGGGGCGTGGTGGGCGTACACGATCTTGGGCTGGGGCGGTTATTGGGCGTGGGACCCGGTGGAGAACGCCGCGTTCATGCCGTGGTTGGGGCTGACGGCCTTCATCCACTCCATCATGGTGCAGAAGCGGCGCGGGATGTTCCGCAT
>JAPPFU010000146.1 GCA_028875085.1 Chloroflexota bacterium | reverse complement strand
CGGCGCCCACCGGCGCCGCAGCCTCCTGGGCGGGCGGCGCCTCGGCCGGGGCCTCTTCCACTTCGGCGGCGGGGGCCTCGTCGATGGGCGGGGCCTCGTCGACGTCCGCGACAACGTCGGGCATGTCGGCGCGGAAGACCAACTCCGCCACACGCCAGCGCTTCGTCTTGCTGAGGGGGCGCGTCTCGACGATGCGGACGATGTCGCCCACGTGGTACTCGTTGGCCTCGTCGTGGGCGGCGAACCTGGAGACGCGCTTGAGCACCTTGCCGTAGAGGCGGTGGCGGACGCGGCGCTCGACGGCAACCACGACGGTCTTGTGCATCTTGTCGCTGACCACGCGGCCCGTTTGGGTCTTGCGGCGCTCGCTCACGGCTGGCATAGCTAGTCGGTTCCTTGCTGCGCGCTGGCGAGTTCGCGCTCGCGGCGCACGGTCTTGATCTGCGCCAAGCGGCGCTTTGTCTGACGCATCTCGCTCGTGTTCGTCAATTGCCTGGTCGCCGTCTGAAAGCGCAGATTCAGCAGTTCCCGCTCCGTGTTGTTCTCCTCTTCGCGGAGTTGCTCGTCGGTGAGCGAGCGCACGCTTTCGGCCTGTGAGCGCGGCATGGCTACGCTCCGGCCTCGTCGGCGCGGCCCAAGACGCGGGTGCGCACGGGGAGCTTCTGGCCCGCCTTGCGGAGCGCCTCTTGGGCGGTGGCCGGGGCGACACCGCCGACCTCGAACATCACCCTGCCCGGCTTCACCACGGCCACCCAGGCGTCCACCGGGCCCTTGCCGCCGCCCTGGCGCGTCTCCGCCGGCTTCTTGGTGATGGGCTTGGACGGGAAGATGCGGATCCAGACCTTGCCGCCGCGGCGCAGGTGGCGGACGATGGCGCGCCGCGCCGCCTCGATCTGGCGCGAGGTGATCCAGGCGGGGGACAAGGACTTGATGCCGAAGTCGCCGAAGGAGACGGAGCTGCCCTTGTAGGCGAGGCCCCGCATGCGGCCCCGGTGCACCTTCCGGAATCGGGTGCGCTTAGGCTGTAGCATCGTTGGCTCCTGGCGCTTCGGCGGGCGCGTCCGCGCTGGGCGGCGCCTCCGCTTCGGCCTCCGCAGTCGAGGCTGCGCTCATGGTCACTTCCACCGGGCCCAGTTCGGGCTCTTCCACCGCCGCCTGCCGCTGCTGTGGGACGAGGTCGCCTCGGTAGATCCACACTTTGACGCCGATGCGTCCCATGGTCGTAGCGGCCTCGGCGGTTCCGTAGTCGATGTCGGAGCGGAGGGTGTGGAGCGGGACGCGGCCCTCCATCGCCTTTTCGCGGCGAGCGATCTCGGCGCCGCCGAGCCGTCCGGCGATGATCACCTTCACGCCGCGCGCGCCCGCTTGCATGGTGCGCTGAACCGTCTGGCGCACGGCGCGGCGGTAGGCGACGCGGCGCTCCAGCTGGTCGGCGATGTTGCGCGCGACGAGGTAGGAGTCCAACTCCGGCTGGCGTATCTCGATGACGTTGAGGCGGACGCGCTTGCCGCCAGCGGCCTCTTCCAGTGCCTTGCGGAGCACCTCGACACGCTGGCCGCCGCGCCCGATGACGATGCCCGGGCGGGCGGTGTGGACGCTGACGGAGAGGTCGGCGCTGCTGCGCTCGATCTCGACCTTGGCGATGCCCGCGTCGGTGTACTGCCGGTCGATGGCGCGGCGCAGGGACAGGTCTTGCTCCACCTGCGCGGCGTACTCCTTGCGGCGGCCGGCGAACCACCTGGCTTGCCAGTCGCGCACGGGGTTGTCGTGACCGGGGACAGTCACGCCGAGGCGGAAGCCCACCGGATGCGTCTTGTGTCCCACGCTTAGGCCTCCGCCTCGTCGACGACGATGGTGATGTGGCACGAGCGGCGCTTGATTCTGCTGACGCGCCCGCGCGCCTTGGCGCGCCAGCGCTTGATGACCGGCCCCGGGTCGGCGGCGGCGGCCACGACGCGCAGGCGCGCGAGGTTCATGCCCTCGTTGTTCTCCGCGTTGGCGGCGGCGGAGCGCAGCGCCTTGTTCACCTGCTCGGCGGCAGGCCCCGGGTGGAAGCGCAAGGCGTCGATGGCGGCCTGCACCGGCTTGCCGCGCACGGCGTCTACGAGCGGGCGCACCCGCTTGGTGGACATGCCGACGTTCTTCAATACCGATCTCACCGCCATGGCTATCGCACCGACGAGGACCTTTCCGACTTGGAGGTGTGGCCGCGGAAGGTGCGCGTGGGCGCGAACTCTCCCAGCTTGTGCCCCACCATGTTCTCCGTAACGAACACAGGGATGTGCCTGCGCCCGTCGTGGACGGCGATGGTCAAGCCGACCATGTCGGGCATAATCATGGACGCGCGCGACCAGGTGCGGATGACCACCTTGGTTCCGGCCTGCTGGGCGCGCTCCACGCGCTTGGCCAACTTGGGGTGGACGTACGGCCCCTTCTTGATGGAGCGGGACACTACTTGCGCCTCCTGTCGCGGACGATGAACACGTCGGTGTGCCAGCGCCGCCGCGTCTTGGGCCCGAGGGCGGGGCGCCCCCAGGGCGTCTTGGGGCGCTTCATCCCGATGGGCGAGCGGCCCTCGCCGCCGCCGTGGGGATGGTCGCGCGGGGTCATCGCCGAGCCGCGCACGGCCGGGCGCCGCCCCAAGCGGCGGGAGCGTCCCGCCTTGCCCAGGTTCTGGTTCTTGTGCTCGGCGTTGCCGACCGTCCCGATGGTGGCCATGCAGTCGGCAGGGACGCGGCGCACCTCGCCCGAGGGCATGCGCAGCATGGCGTAGCGCTCCTCGCGGGCGAGCAGTTGCGCGCCCGTGCCGGCGCCGCGGCACATCTGGCCGCCGCGTCCGGGGCGCATCTCGATGTTGTGCACAACCGTCCCCGTCGGGATGGAGCGGAGGGGCAAGGCGTTGCCGTGGCGGATCTCCGCGTCGGGGCCCGACACCCAACGGTCGCCTACCTTGGCGCCCGTGGGTGCGAGGTGGTAGCGGCGCTCGCCGTCGGCGTAGACCACCAGAGCGATGCGGGAGGAGCGGTTCGGGTCGTACTCGATGGACTCGACGCGGCAGGGGACGCCGTGCTTGTCGCGCTTGAAGTCGATGGCGCGGTAGAGGCGCTTGGCGCCGCCGCCGCGGTGGCGGACGGTGATCTTGCCGCGGAAGTTGCGCCCGGCGTAGCTGCGCTGCCCCTTGGTCAAGGGCTTGTGGGGAGAGCGGCGCGTTACCTCGGCGAAGTCGGGGCGCAGCGCTCCCCGGTTGCCGGGGCTGGTAGGCCGCAGTCGCTTCAATGGCATCGCTACGTCCCCTCGAAGATGGGAATGGCGTCGCCGGGCTTCAGCGTGACGATGGCCTTCTTGATGTCCGGGGTGCGGACACGGCGGTTGCTCGCGCCGAAGCGGCGCGCCTCGCCGCGCGTCTTGAGCATGTTCACGGCCAGCACCTTCACGTCGAACGCGCGCTCGATGGCCTCGCGCACCTGCGCCTTGTTGGCGCTCGGCGACACCTCGAACACGTACTTGTTCGCCTCTTGGAGCAGTGTGGACTTCTCCGTAACCACGGGGCGGCGCACGACCTGGAAGACGTTCATGCCCGCGCCTCCCGCCCGCGCCGCAGAGCCGCGTCGCCCCAGAGTTCCACGGTGCGCTCCGCAGCCGCTTCGGTCATCACCACGGCGTCGTAGCGGGCGAGGTCGAGGACGTTGAGCAGGTCGGCGGCGAGGGTCTTGACGCGAGGCAGGTTGCGCACCGCGCGCGACACCTCCTCCTGTTGCTCGCGCAGCACCACCAAGGCGGAGCCGGTAACCTCGAGAGCGTCGAGCACGCGGCGCATCTCGCGCGTCTTGGCCTCGGCCAACTCGATCTTGTCCACCAGCAGGACGCGGCCCGCCGCCGCCTTGCCGGAGAGCGCGCAGCGGATGGCCTGGCGGCGCATGCGGACGGGAAGGCGCTTGCGGTAGGAGCGCGGGTGCGGGCCGAAGATGACGCCGCCGCCGCGCCACAGGGGCGAGCGCGTGCTGCCGTGCCGGGCGCGGCCCGTGTGCTTCTGGCGCCAGGGCTTGCGCCCGCCGCCCGCCACCTGTCCGCGGGT
>JAPPFU010000150.1:3581-4076 GCA_028875085.1 Chloroflexota bacterium | reverse complement strand
GTTCACCTGGTAGGGGAGTTCGCTGACGACGATGTGCCGGCGGTCGCCCTTGTCCATCTGCTCGACGGTGGCGCGCGCGCGGACGACGACGCGCCCCTTGCCCGTGTGGTAGGCCTGTTTGACGCCCTCGAGGCCCATGATGATGCCGGCGGTGGGGAAGTCGGGCGCGTGGACGTCCTGCATGAGGTCGTCGACGGTGGCGTCGGGCTGGTCGACGAGGCGGACGACGGCGTCGCAGAGTTCGGAGAGGTTGTGCGGCGGGATATTGGTGGCCATACCAACGGCAATGCCGCCCGCGCCGTTGAGCAGCAGGTTGGGCAGCAGGGCGGGAAGGACGGTCGGCTCGCGCTGGGAGCCGTCGTAGTTGTCGGCGAAGTCGACGGTGTTGCGGTCGAGGTCGGCGAGCATCTGCTCGGCGATGTGGGCGAGGCGCGCCTCGGTGTAGCGCATGGCGGCGGGGGGGTCGTGGGGGACGGGGCCCCAGTTTGCCAGGGC
>JAPPFU010000150.1:0-3571 GCA_028875085.1 Chloroflexota bacterium | reverse complement strand
CTCGGTGCGGGGTGGGGCTGGGGGGGGGGGGTGTTTGCTTCGCCGTCGCGGATGTCGCGGGGCTGTGTGCCGTGGGGGCGGCGCATGGAGAAGTCTTGGGCCATGCGGACGAGGGCATCGTAGATAGCGGCGTCGCCGTGGGGGTGGTACTTGCCCATGACCTCGCCGACGACGCCGGCGCTCTTTTTGTGGGACGAGTTGGGGCGGAGGCCCATCTCGTGCATGGAGTAGAGGATGCGGCGCTGGACGGGCTTGAGGCCGTCGCGCACGTCGGGGAGGGCGCGCGAGACGATGACGCTCATGGCGTAGTCGAGGTAGGCGGCGCGCATCTCGTCGTCGATGCGGACGGGGCGGATGTTTCCGGCCTGGGTGACCATTCGCGCTCCTATGGCGGCGGCGCCGCGTCTGCGGCGGGGGAATGCCTACTCGACCATCTTCTCATATCGCAGAAGGGGGCATGAGGGGCAAGACGTTCGGCGTGCGGGATAGTGCGGGCGGGGAAGGCTGCTAGAATCGGCACGTATGGAGACTGGCGCCCCCGTTACGCCGCAGCCGCTCCACGATGCGCGTGGGCGGCGGATGATTATCACGGTCATCGGCGCGAACTCCCCTTCGCCGCGCGGCGCCGAGTTGGCGCGGGAGGTGGGGCGCGAACTGGCGGAGCGGGGCTGCGCGGTGGCGTGCGGGGGCCTCGGCGGCGTGATGGAGGCGGTCTGCCAGGGGGCGAAATCGGCGGGCGGGACGACCATCGGCATCCTGCCCGGGGCGGATCCGGCGGAGGCCAACGCCTACGTAGACCTGCCTATCCTGACGGACATGGGATATGCGCGGAACGTCATCGTCGTGAAGACGGGGCGCGCGGTGATAGCGGTGGACGGGGCGTACGGCACGCTGTCGGAGATAGGACACGCGCTGGCGGACGGCATCCCGGTCGTCGGCTTGGAGACGTGGGAACTGCCGGAGCGGGAGGAGTTGCGCGCGCGCGTCGCGTACGCCGCGTCGCCGGCGGAGGCGGTGGACATGGCGCTCGCCGCCGCGCACGAGCGCGATCGCCGCGAGCAGGCGGCGCGCGGATAGGAGGGGTATGGCCGTCATTCGCAGCGTTCGGGCGCGGGAGATCATCGACTCGCGCGGCTCGCCGACGGTGGAGGCGGACGTGGTGCTGGAGGGTGGCGCGTTCGGGCGGGCGGCTGCGCCGTCGGGCGCGAGCACGGGCACGCACGAGGCGTTGGAGCTGCGCGACGGAGACAAGGCGCGGCACGCGGGCAAGGGGGTGCTGCGCGCAGTGGCCAACGTGGACGGCGCCATCGCCGACGCGCTCGTGGGGATGGACGCGGACGATCAGGCGGCGATCGACCGGCGGATGATCGAGTTGGACGGCACGCCCAACAAGGGCGTTCTGGGGGCGAACGCGACGCTGGCGGTGTCGCTGGCCGCCGCGCACGCGCGGGCGGCGGACCAGGGCGTCCCGCTCTACCGCTCGCTCGCCGATGGGCGCGCGCCGCTGCTGCCCGTACCGCTGCTGAACGTACTGAACGGAGGCCGCCACGCCGCCGATTCGACGGACTTCCAGGAGTTCATGCTCGCGCCGGTGGGGTTCGAGCGATTCTCCGAGGCGCTGCGGGCAGGCGCGGAGGTCTACCAGGCGCTGAAGGCCATCGTCCACGGGCGAGGGATGTCCACGAACGTGGGGGACGAGGGGGGCGTGGCGCCGTCCGTACCCTCCAACGTCGCAGGGCTGGAATTGGTGCTGGAAGCGGTGGAGGCGGCGGGCTACAGGCCGGGCGAGGAGGTGGCGCTGGCGCTGGACGTGGCGGCGTCGGAGTTCTACGACGGAACGAACTACGCGCTGACGCGCGAGGGAGTTACGCTGACGAGCGCGCAGCTCATCGACCTGTACGCCGACCTGTGCGAGCGCTATCCCATCGTGAGCATCGAGGACGGCCTCACAGAGGACGATTGGGCGGGCTGGGCGGCGCTCCAAGCGCGCCTCGGCGGGCGCGTCCAGTTGGTGGGCGACGATCTATTCACGACGAATACGGAGCGTATCGCGCGGGGCGTCGCGGAGGGGTCGGCCAACTCGGTGCTCGTCAAACTGAACCAGATAGGGACGCTGACGGAGACGCTGGAGGCGGTGGCGATGACGCGCGCGGCGGGCTGGACGGCGGTCATCAGCCACCGCTCGGGGGAGACGGAGGATACGACCATCGCCGACTTGGCGGTTGCGACAGCGGCGGGGCAGATCAAGACGGGCGCGCCCGCGCGCAGCGAGCGCGTCGCCAAGTACAACCGCCTGCTGCGCATTGAGGAGGAGCTCGGGGCGGACGCGCGCTACGCAGGGCGCGACGCGCTGGCGAGCCGAGCGCGCTAATCCTCCGCTGGCGGGTCGGCGCTTTCACTGGCGGCCTGACGACGACTCGCCTAATGCTGTGCCCAGGGGTCGATAAGGTCCACGCCTGTGTCTCGGAAGTCGCCTATGTCGCGCGTGGCGACGGCGAAGCCTCGGCTGCGGGCGACAGCGGCAATCTGGCAATCGGCATGGGCGATGGAGCGCCCCATGGCGCGGCGGTTGGCGGCGATGGCGGCGTAAGCGCGGGCGGCGGCGCCGTCGAAAGGGAGGATGCGCCCTGCGAAATCCTCTCGGAGCATCGCTTCCACCGCATCAAGCAGCATGCTCCGCCGCTCGCCTGTAGGCAGTATCGCAACGCCGTAGCGTAACTCCGCTTCGGTAATGGTAGCGACATAGAGGTCGGCGGCGGCCTGCTGAGCAACCCACGCCGCAACTCTTGCGTTGGGAGTGGAACGCATCAACTCGGAGACGACGTTCGTGTCGATCAGTATCGGCATCGGCGGCCTCAGTCGAATTGCGGCGGAGGGCGCATGGATGAGTGGCGGGGCGCCTCAATCTCGACGCCGCCTAGGGGGGCGAACCTGGCGCGGATAGCGTCGGCCATGTTGCGCGACGGCTGCGGCTCGCGGTCAAGCGCGGCCTTGAGGATGTCGCGCGCCTCCTCCTCCATCGAGCAGCCCTTCTCCGCCGCCCGAACGCGCAGGCGGCGCTTCACTTCGTCGTCAAGGTTGCGCACGGTGATGCTAGCCAAGACCGCACCTCCAATCGGCAATGCAGCGCCAGTATACCATGAAAGCATTGCTTGCAATGCATGCAATGCTTGAGCTGGCGAGCCTAGCGCGCTAGTCCTCCGGAGGTGGGCCGGCGCCGACCAGTTGCGCGGGGGCGTTCGCGTTGGCCACCGCCCATTCGTCCGCCGCCTCGTCCATGCGTGCGAAGCGGACGTTGGGCTTGGCGAGCATGTGCTCGATGAGGCGCTCGAGCACGCTAAAGCGGCTGGGGCGCCCGATGATCTGGGGGTGCGCGGCGAGGTTGAAGGCGCTGCCCCACTCGTAGAGTTGGTCGAAGGCGTCGCGCCACGTGGCCAGCACGCCGTCGCTGGGCACCATCGCGTGGCGCACCTCTGCCGGGGGTTGGTAGCCCCAGTAGACGAAGTCGTCCAACTCCCAGTGGAAGGGGATCTCGACGAGGCGCGTACCGGACGGCGACTCGGCCCAGTAG
>JAPPFU010000255.1 GCA_028875085.1 Chloroflexota bacterium | reverse complement strand
CTTCCTCGTAGACGCGAATGGCGCCGGGGTGGAAGTACTCTTGGCCGATGACCATGTTGGCCATCTGGTCCTCGAGGTAGACGCCGTTGCGGTGGAAGTCCTTGTACTCGAAGCGGTGATCGTAGATCGTCCGCATGAGTTGGTAGATGACTTCCTCCGGCACCTGCGGCGCCGCGAGGTAGCCTGGCGTGTAGGCGACGTAGTTCGCCTTCGCCTGCACCGGCTCGTAGTCGAGGCTCAGCGGCTCGCTGAACGCGCCCGGGCAAAGGGTGTTCGGGAACATCGAGATGCCGCTCTGCTCGCGGGCTTGCGCGAACAACTCCTCGCTGCCGTGGTCGAAGGCATAGGCGCCGCGCGTCTGCATCGGCTCCGCGCCGGTGGAGGTCGTCCACTGGTCGATGATGCCGATCGTGGTGCAGTCGATGCGCCCATCGATGTACGCCTGGCGCTGCTGCGTGGAGGAGGGGAAGACCTGGATGTCGATGTCGTCCCACACCCCTTCGGCCCTGGCCAATGCCTCGACCAGGTTGTAGAAGATGGTGCCGGGCGTGCCGAGCGAGACCTTCCTGCCAGCGAGGTCGCGGATGTGCCGAATCTCGGGGTCGGCGCAGATAGAGCCGACGGACGAGTTGGGCGCGTAGTTGAACATCACCAGCGGCGGGTCAATCGGCGCGCTCAGCGGCGGGAGCCCGTTCTCGTAGACGCCGATGTCGTTCTGGCTGGCGGACAGCAGCGTGAACGGCCGCTTCTCGGGATCGCTCTCGTACGTGAGCATGCCCTCCGGTCCGGTCTGTTCGATGGCGCGGACGCGCACCCACGGATGGTTCTTGTTGATGATCTCCGACGTTCCGACGCCGAGGGCGTAGGACGAGGAGCCCTGGCCGCCGACCCAGATGGTCAGCTCATAGAGCTCGTCGCCGAGGCCGGGGGTCGGCGTAGGCGCGGGCGTCGGCGTGGCCGTGGCTGCGGCGGGGGCCGCGGTCGGCGTGGGCGTCGGGTCGGCGCCGCCGCAGGCAGCGACGACCATTCCGACGAGCGCTAGCGCTAGCAGCGCGATGATAGGTCGCATGACGCTCCCTCCTCCCAAAACGGGAACGCGGATTGCGGCGCCTGGCCGAGGCCGCCTCCCTTTGAAGATGGCGGGACTTTAACCCCGCGTTGGGGTTTCGTCAAGCGAAGGCGAAAAAGGGCGCTTGACGGGGTGGGCGGGGCGAGTGATTCACGGAATCCGCCGCTCTTACGCCGCCGCTTTGCGCCGTTGCATCAGGCCGACGGCGGGCTTGGCCAGGGCGATCAGCGCGAGCCCCCCTGCCAGCACCACGGCGAGCGTCGTCATCGCGTTGCCGAACGCCTCCGCCAGGGGCGCGCCGCCGCCCGTCACCAGCAGCGCTGCGCCGAACGCCACGCCCAGCGATTGGCCGATGTAGCGCCCGGACGTGGCCATCGAGGCCGCTCCGGCTAGAGCGTTCTGGGGGGCGTGCGCGAAGATCACCCGCGAGACGGGCGGCATAAAGAGGCTGACGGACGCGCCGAACAAAGTCAGCGCGAGCACGATGTGCCACGTCTCCGGCGCGCTGCCCAGCGCGCCCGCAAGCAGCAAACTCGCGACGCCGACGACCGTTCCGGCGACCATCACCCGCACGGAGCCGAGGCGGTCGGCCAGCAGTCCGCTGAGCGGCGAGCCAAACGGCTGGACGGCGTTCATGCTGACGAGAATCAGGCCGGAGGCGGCCAGCGTCCAACCAAGCCCCTCCTGGAGATAGAAGGGGAAGAGCACGTTCATAGCGCCGAAGGCGAGGCTGAACCAGATGAGCGACGCGCTGGCCAGGGAGAAGTTCCACTCCTTGAAAAGCCTCAGCCCCAGGATGGGCGCGGGAGCGCGGGCCTCGAGTCGCAGGGTGAGCGCGGTTACGACGACGAAGACCGCCAACAGCGCGGCGCCGATGAGGCGGGTGTCGGCGGCGCGCATCATCTGTGCCGCGACGATGAGCGTAACCATCGCCACCAGGAAGCCGAACGCGCCCGTCCAGTGGAGGGTGCGGGCGTCCTTCAGTTGCACCGCCGTCCTATCGGCCGGCGCCATAATCTGGGTAACGAGCGCTTGGGCGAGCACGTAGAGGCCGATGATGCCGATGGCCCAGCGCCAGTCGAGGAGATCGGCGACGAATCCGCCGTAGAGCGGGCCAATCATCAGGCCGAAGGCGGCGAAGCCGCTAACGGCGCCGATGGCGCGCCCGCGCCGCTCGCGGGGGAAGGCGCCAACCGCAATAGCGGTGATGTTGTTCAGCGCCGCCGCCGCCGCGAAGCCTTGGAGGAAGCGGAAGAGGAAGATGGGCCACAGGACGGGGCTCAGCGCACAGGCGAGCAGCAGGAGCCCTTCAGCAGTGAACCCCGCTACAGCGAGGCGGCGGTGGCCGAGCAGGTCGCCGAGGCGTCCGGCGGCGAGCGTGCTGCCGGCCATCCCCAGGGCGAAGGCGATGACCGTCCACGCGACGGCGGTTGAGGAGACCTCGAAGTAGGTGCCGATGCTGGGGAGGAGGTTCGGCCACGTGGCCCGCTCCATCGCCCCAAAGCAGAAGTAGAGGGCGCCTACGAAGAAGGCGCTCTTGGCGCGGTCGATGGTGGCCTCCTTGCCCACCCGAATCGAGGCGAGGTTCCCGCTTTCGCGGGAACGACGGAGAGGGCGGCGGGCTAGCGGGCGCCGACGGGGGCGGGCGTCTCGGCGCGGCGGCCGTTGCCGTTGACGGCGGCAGCGGCCTGCTCGCGCGGCCTGACGGGGCCGCCTTGGTGGTCGAAGCACCCCACGTCGATGATGGAGCCGCTCACCTGCGCGGCGTCATCGGAGAGGAGGTAGGCGACAGCGTAGGCGATCTCTTCGGGCTGGGTATTGCGCCCGGTCACGGTGCTCTTGCCGGCCTGCTCGATGTAGGGGTGGCCCTCCGTCATGCCGGTGATGGGTGCGCCGCCGGGGATGACCATGTTCACGCGGATGTGGTCGTGGATGTAGTCGTAGGCGGTGGCCATGCTGAAGGCGTAGACGCCACCCTTGGACGCGCAGTAGGCGAGCAGGTTGCTGCGCCCCCACTGCGAGCCGGAGCCGACGTTGACGATGGCGCCGCCGCCCTGGGCGACCATGTGCGGCAGCGCGGCCTTGGTCATCAGGTAGACGCCCTTCAAGTTCACGTCGATTACCTTGTCCCAGACCGCCTCGTCGGTGTCGAGGAGCGCGCCGCTGGGGTGGATGGCCGCGTTGTTGACCAGGCCGTCGACGCGCCCGTACTTGGCGAGGGCGAAGTCGACGACGCGCTGCACGTCCGCCTTGTCGGAGACGTCCGCCTCTAGCAGGTCGGCGTCGAGGCCGAGCGCGTCCAGTTCGCGGCGGGTTCCGGCGGCGCCGTCGGCCGCCTCGCTACCGATCTGCTTGGCGTCGAGGCCGAAGGCGACGACGCGGTGGCCGCGCTGGGCGAGCACCTTGGTGATGGCGCGCCCGATGCCGTAGGTGCCGCCGGTTACGATGGTCACGGGGCCGTCGAGGGAGGCGCGGGCGCCCGCGGGAGCGGGCTCTTCGGCGGCAGAGGGGGACGGCCCCGCGCTGCGCATGGGCTGATGGCCCCAGATGGCGGCGGCGACGTGCTTCTGCACGATCCACTTGTCGTCGTCGATGTAGCGCCCGCCCCAGCCATACTCGATGTCGAACCCCGAGGGGTTGACCATGTAGAAGGAGAACATGTGGTCGTTGGTGTGGCGGCCCAGGCTCAGCGACAGCGGCACGCCGTCGGCGAGGCACTTGTAGTAGGTGTTGCCCACGTCGTCCATGTTGAGCAACTCGACCATGAAGTGCTGGATGTGGCGCGGCACGTCCATCTCAACAAAGGCGACGGAGTGGTGGCGCGGGTTGCAGTGGAAGAAGACCGCGGTGCCCAGGCCAGGCATGACGTAGGAGAGGTCGATGTAGTCGCTGACCTTGAAGCCGAGCACGTCGCGCCAGAAGGCGATGGTGTCGTCGAGGCTCTTGCAGAAGAGCACCATGTGGCCCAGGCCCATCGGCTCCCCGAGCTCCGTCTTGGTCTTGAAGCCGCCGATGGCGCGGCTGGGGCGGAAGGGCTTCTCCCACAACTGCAATC
>JAPPFU010000024.1:589-4146 GCA_028875085.1 Chloroflexota bacterium | reverse complement strand
GTCTCCGCCATCTCCGCCAGCGGCTCCAGCAGGTTGTGGCGCACGTCGTTGGCGAGCGCCTTCAACGGCGACACGTAGACCACTTGCGCCCCGTCCGGCAGGTCGCCCGTGGCCGCCTGGCGCACGAGGCCGTCGACCGCGTTCAGGAAGGCAGCCAGCGTCTTGCCCGACCCGGTGGGCGCGGCGATGAGCGTGTGCCGCCCCTGCGCAATGGCCGGCCAGCCGGCGGCCTGCGCCTCCGTCGGCTGCCCGAAGCGCCGCGCGAACCACGCCTCCACCACCGGATGGAAGAACCCCGCCTCCATAGCCGTTCAAGCATACCAGCGCCGCCAAGCGGCCAATGTCGCGGTGCGCGCCCTGGTGCTACACTGCTAGCCAGCGCTCTGTCCGTCGAGGAGGCAATGCAAGACGAGCGGCTCATCATCGGCGACTACTCCTTCGCCTCGCGCCTCATCGTCGGTACCGGCCGCCATCGCGGCCCGGAGGAGTTGCGCGCCTCGCTCGACGCCTCCGGCGCGCAGATGGTCACCGTCGCCATCCGCCGCCTCAACCTGAACAATTCCGCCGAGCGCTCCATCCTCGACGACGTAGACCCCGCCCGCTTCACCATCCTGCCCAACACCGCCGGCTGTCGCACGGTCGAAGAGGCGCTGATGACGGCGCGCCTCGCCCGCTCCATGGGCCTGCCCGACCTAATCAAGCTGGAGGTGCAGCCGGAGGCCAAGTACCTGCTGCCCGACCCGGTGGGGACGCTGGAGGCGGCCAAGGCGCTGGTGGCTGAGGGATTCACGGTGCTGCCCTACATCCACGCCGACCCGGTGCTCGCCCGCCAGTTGGAAGAGGCCGGCTGCGCGGCGGTGATGCCGCTCGGCTCCGCCATCGGCTCCGGCCAGGGCATTCACACAGCGGAGGAGATCGGCATCATCATCGAGCAGGCGTCCGTGCCGGTGATCGTGGACGCGGGCCTCGCGGTGCCGTCCGACGCGGCGCAAGCGATGGAGATGGGCGCCGACGCGGTGCTGGTGAACACCGCCATCGCCCGCGCGAAAGACCCTGCGCTCATGGCCGACGCCTTCCGCCAAGGCGTGGAGGCGGGACGCAAGGCGCGCCTCGCCGGGCGCATCACGCGCCAGGAATACGCCCAGCCGAGCAGCCCATTGGCGGGGGTGGTCGCCTCCACGTGAGCGAGCTGACCCCGCCGCTCCTATCGGTGGTTACCAACCGCGATGCTGCGGGAGGCATCGGGCCGCTGCTTGAGGCGCTCGATGCCGCCCTGGCCACGGGCGCGGTGGACATCGTGCAGATGCGCGAGAAGGACCTGCCCGACGCAGAGCAGTTCACCCTCGCCCGCCGCCTGCGCGACCTCACCAAGGGGCGGGCGCTCTTCTTCGTCAACGACAGCGCGTCCATCGCCGAGGCCGTCCACGCCGACGGCGTCCACCTCGGCGAGGCGTCGCGCCCCGTCGCCGCCGTCCGCCAGCAACGCCCCGGCTTGCTCGTTGGGCGCTCCGTCCACGACACTGAGGCGGCGCGCCAGGCGGAGGCGGACGGCGCACATCTCATCCAAGCAGGCGCGATGTTCGCGACGCTGACGCACCCCGGCGAGCCGCCCGCGGGCGCCGGCCTGGTGCGCGCCGCGGCGGGAGCAGTGAGCGCGCCGGTGCTGGCCGTGGGCGGCGTAACAGCGGCCAACGTCAGTGAAGCGGTCGAGGCGGGGGCGAGCGGCGCAGCCGTCATCCGCGCAGTGCTGGCCGCCGATGACCCGGGCCAAGCGGCGCTTGCGCTGCGGCAGGCATTGGAGGCGGCGTGGAGTTCACGTCCTGGAGAGACGGCGTGATACGCCTGACTATCAACGGCGAGGCACGCACGCTGGACGCGCCGCAGAGCGTCGGAGCGTACCTGGCGGCGCTGGGGTTCGACCGGCGCTACATCGCCGTCGCGCACAACGGGGAAGTGGTGGAGCGCGGTGCGTTCGACAGCGTGCGTTTGGAGGACGGCGACCGCGTGGAGATTGTCCGCCCGGTAGGCGGGGGGTAGCGCGGCGCCGGGACAAGCCGCGCCCGCCAGGGCATTCCCTTACGGAGCCCGCGCTGGCATAGTAGCGGCGGCGGCAGGACGAAGAGTCTCATGGCGCAATGAACTGGATAGACATCGTCATCCTCACCGTCCTCACGGGAGCGGCCATCATGGGCCTGCGCACGGGGGTGGTGCGGTGGGCCGCCATGATCATCGGCGCCATCGTGGCGGCCATCGTGTCCAGCCGCGCCTATGGCTCGGTTGCCCCGGTCTTCACCTTTCTCGACAACGAAAGCCAGCAACGAACCCTCGCCTTCATCGCCATCTTCATCGCGGTCATGGTCGGCGCGTGGCTGGCGGGCAACCTGCTGAAGAAGAGCATGAGCCTGCTGCTGCTCGGCTGGATAGACCGGCTCGGAGGGCTGGCGTTGGGGCTAATCGCCGGCGTCATCAGCACGGTCACGTTCGTAACGCTGCTTGGCATCCTGCCGTCGGAGTCGCTCCAAGACTCGGTGGCCGATTCCGCTTTGGCCGCGCCGCTGCTGGAGGCGACCTCCTTCTTCCGCGCCTTCCTCCCCGTCGAGTTCGACGACATCAAAGAGGTGCTGGACAAGACGACGGAACTCGTGCAGAGCGGGGCAGGCGAGGGATAAGACGCAGGCTGCGTTCACCCTTCGAGTTCCCAGGCTAGCGAGTGGGGATAGGGCGGCGGCGGAACGCCTACGCCAGCGCCGTTCCCAGCGCGAACGCGCCCGGCGCGGCAAGCGCCGCCGCGCTCGCAACCGGATGCGTCATCGCGGCAAAAGCGCCGCCCTCGATGGCGAACCGCGCCGCCGCGTCCGCGTCCGCCGCGTCGAACTCGCTGCGCTGCGAAGGCGTTACACTGCTCGCCTCGTAGGTGGCCAGGTAGATGGCGGCGCCCGCCTCAAGGCTGACGGCCTGCACTTGCAGCCCGTCGGCGCGCACCACGCCCAGCCACGCCTCGTCTCCCTCGATTGGGACAACCGCCGCGATACGCGGCGTGTTCAGGTGGTCGTGCTCGTAGTCCATCGCCAGCAGCGCCAGCGCCAGCGCGTCCTTCGGCGGCGCGCCCCCGGCGAGCTTCTCCGCGATGGGATCGCAGTGGGCGCCGTTGGCCGCGACCGCCCACCGCCCGGCAAGTCTGACAGCATCGTAAGACACGTAAGGGTTGCGCGTCGAATCGTCCTGGGCGTCCTCGCGCGGCACGATGGCGACCGCGCCGTCGACCTCCACGGCGCGGCGGTTGGGAAAGGAGCGGCTGGAGACGCGGTAGAGCGCCGCGTTGCGCCCTGCCCTCGTCCTGCCCGCGGCCACCACCCTGCCGACGTAGGTCATCGCGCCGTCCGATTCGGCGCTCACGCCATCACCAGGTTGGGCACTACGTCGAGATCGTCCGCCGACGGGCCGTCGCGCCGGAGGCGGAAGAAGGCGGCGGCGGCAATCATCGCGCCGTTGTCGGTGCATAGTTTGGGCGCAGGGACGACGACGGGCACGTTGGCGCGGGCGGCGCACTCCTCGCG
>JAPPFU010000024.1:0-579 GCA_028875085.1 Chloroflexota bacterium | reverse complement strand
GCCCCGACGCGCCGGTGCGCTCGACGGCCTCCGCCGCCTTGTCCGCGATGACGTCTACCACCGCCTCTTGGAACGCCGAGGCCAACTCCGCCACGATGTCCGCGCTGTCGCCGTCAGGCTCCGGCCACAACCCCTCTTCTTGCGCCTTGTAAAGCAGCGCCGTCTTGAGGCCGCTGAAACTGAAGTCGAGGCTGCCGCCGAGCCGCGCGCGTGGGAATGCGGCGCCGGGCCGCACGCCATCGGCAACCCGCTGGATGGCGGGGCCGCCGGGGAAGCCGAGGCCCAGGATGCGCGCCGCCTTGTCGAACGCCTCGCCGGACGCGTCGTCCCGCGTCTGTCCCAGCAGTTCGTAGTCGCCGTGGCCGCGCATCAGCACCAGATGCGTGTGCGCGCCGGAGGCGATAAGCACGACCAGCGGAAAGCCGGGCTCAACGGCCGGGTCGCCCTCTTCGAGCCACGCGGCGTAGGTGTGTCCCTCGAGGTGGTGGACGCCTATGAGGGGTAAGCGCTTAGCGTAGGCGATGGCCTTGGCCGCGTTCACACCTACCATGAGCGCCCCGGCGAGGCCAGGCCCGTGGG